>NZ_CAXUNQ010000024.1:0-65755 GCF_964252615.1 uncultured Bradyrhizobium sp. | reverse complement strand
CGTGACGTTCGCGAGCGCCCCTGTAGTGGGGCAGGACACGGTCAGCATAAGCGAGCTTGGAGAGGTGGGGATAGGTATACATTCACAAGTACGTGAACGCCGCTTTGCCCTGCGGTTCTGCGACGCGCGAAGAGCGCTGCATCGCGCCCGGGGCTAGCCGGCGCTAAGCCGCACGCCAGCACGCAGGAATTTTTGCGGATCGACCGCGTCGCCATCGATCCGGGTTTCGTAATGCAGATGCGGTCCGGTGGAACGTCCGGTCGACCCGACGGCGCCGATCACCTGTCCGATTCTGATCTGGTCGCCAACCCTGACGTTGATTTCCGACATATGGCCATAGCGGGTTGCCAGTCCATTGCCGTGGTCGATCTCCACCATGCGGCCATAACCGCCCGCCCATCCCGACGAGACGACTTTCCCGTTGGCCGTCGCGCGCACCGGATCGCCCATCGAAGCGCGGAAATCCAGACCGGTATGCATTGCGGGCCGGCCCAGGAACGGATCGCTTCGGACACCGAAGCCCGATGTGAATTCGACTTCGCCGATCACCGGTTTGCGATAGGGCACCAGCGTCAGCGTCCGGTTCAGGCGTTCGACCTGGGCGCGGGTAATATTGATGCGATAAAGCTGGCGCTCGAATGCTCCCGCATCGGCGGGAAGCTTAACCGGGACATACGGGCCACCCATGCCCGACCGGGGTGTCGCGGCTTCCAACTGCGCCATATCGAGGCCGAGATCGGTGATCACGCCGCGCATGCGGCGAACCCGCGATTCCATTCCCTCTTCGACAGAACTCAGCGCCGCCATCTGACGGCTTTCGACGTGGTCGAGGGAGGTTTGCAGGCGTACCAGGACGTTGTCGACGCCCTGGATTTTTGCGAAATGGTTCGGCTGCGCGTTGAGGACCGGCGGGGTTCGGGATTCCAGCCGGGCTTCGCGGTCCGGAGGCGCGACGAAAATCACGGTGTCGTTGATCGGCGAGGGCTTTGGAATGCCCGAAGAACCGGTGTCGGAGGCTGCAGCCCCACGTGGCGGTTTGACCGATCCCGTGATCGATGCGTCCGGAATCGCACTCAACGCCGTGGCGCGGGACTCCAGCGTCGTCTGCCGGCGCATGATCTGATCGAGCTTCTGGTCGAACTGCTCCTGATCGAGCAACTGACGGCTGGTGGTGCGGTCAACCTTGGCGCGTAGTTCGGCGATGCGGTCTTCGTAGGCGTATTGCATGTCGGCCTGCCGCGCGATCAACCGCGTCAGCACGTCGTCGCGGAATGCGAAATAGGTCGCGGTTGCGGCCGACCATGCGCCGAGAACGGTGACCGTGCCGACGACGATCCAGAACACCACGGGCCCGAACCGCACCTGCTTGCCGGCGTGAACGATGGTATAGCCGTTCTCGCCGGATTGCGGGCGAGCGCCGGAGGCCGCCGGACGCCGGGAAGGCGGCCGTCCATGATCGTGCGCATGGTGTTGAGGAAGCTCGGAATTGTCACCCAAACGATACGACATCGGCACTCCCGCGCCGGTCGGAAACAAACTCCGTTCGGCTCAACTTGCGCGGTGATTTGACCCTCTCATGGTTAATTTTTGGAGAACGGGACCGCGCAATTACAAGGCTTGCGCGGCCGCCAGCACTTCGTCGGCATGACCGTCGACTTTCACGTTGCGCCAGATTTTTGCGACACGGCCGTCGGCACCGATCAGAACCGTCGTGCGAACAATGCCAAGGAAAGTCTTGCCGTACATGGACTTTTCTCCCCAGACTCCATAGGCCTCCAGCATTTCGTGCTGCTCGTCTGAAACCAGGGGAAAAGACAACTGATGCTTGTCGCGGAATGCTTCCTGAGCTTTCAACGGGTCGGCTGATACGCCGAGCACGGCAGTCTGACTATCGGCGAATGCGCCGGACAGTCGCGTGAAGTCGATGGCCTCCTTGGTGCAGCCCGGCGTGTCGGCACGCGGGTAAAAGAAGATTACGAGCTTTCGCCCGGAATAATCGGCTAGTGATATGCCGTTTCCGCCGTCGCGCGGAAGCTGGAAAGCGGGAGCCTTGAAACCTTCCTTCAAAGCGGCGGCTTTGCCAGGCACTGCGGCGGCCGGTGGCGCCGGTAATTTCTCGATCGAAGGATGTTCGGTCGCCGGTTTTGTGGCGGTGGGCTGCAATCCGGCGGTCGTCGGTGCGGCGGATTTTTGCGGCGCTGTCACTTTTAACTTTTTCGACGCGGCCTTGTGCGATGCTGTCGCCGGTTTCGTGACCGATTTCTTGGCGGGTGTCTTCGCAACCGTTCGGCCGACTCCGGCGGGGGGCCTTTTGGCCGCTGGCTTTGCCGCCGTTCTGGAGGGCGTCTTGGGGGATTTCTTGCGCGTTTTCTTGGACATACGCCTTCCTTTCGTCGCTTTCAGCGGGTCAATCAATACGGTATTGCGGGTCCAGCCCCGGCGGTTGGAGCCGAGGTGGTCGCGCTGGGCAAATCTGCCGGCCCCGGAGTATGGTTACAACGGATTCTACGCCACCACCCGTCCCCGTTCCTGTTGAACTGCTCCATGGGCCGGATGACGAGTAACAGTTTTAACCAGGGATTGGCAGCGATGCCGGCACGGGAGCGCTCGCTAAGCATCGACGCGCATGATCCTGACGGCGATCAATCGCACCATCAACGCCAGCACCGAGAGGCAATGGCAAGAAACGAGCCGCCGGACCCGTTGAACGTACCGACCGACGACCCACCTTCGCAATGGGATGATGCCGCTTGGGATCAGGACGAGGCCGCGGGCCACCGTGCGCGGCGGCTGTTGTCGAACTCGAATTCCGGTTTACATCGAATCGGCGACAACATCGGTGCATTGCGCCGCCGGCTCGCCGGCGGGCGCTGGGTGAAACGGCTCGCCATTGCCGCTGCGGTCCTGCTGGTCATTTTCGGGGGATGTTTCGGAGGGTTGTGGTGGCGGCTGGGCGCCGGTCCGATCAATCTCGACATCGCGACGCCATGGTTGGCGGCGGCGATCGAGGAAAATATCGGCCACGGTAACACCGTTGAGGTGGGTGGCACCCAGATCGAACGCGCCGGCCGGGTCCGCGTTGCCGTACGCATCCGCGACATCGTCGTCCGCGATCGCGATCATGTCATTGTCGCGACCGCGCCGAAGGCCGAAGTGAAACTGTCCGGCACCGCGTTGCTGACAGGGCGGCTTCGCGCTGAAAGCCTTAATCTGGTCGACGCCGAACTTGCGGTGCGCATCACGCCAGACGGTCAGGTCACCGTATCGACCGGTGACACCGCCCGCCCGCTGGCCACCGGCGTGGCGTCTACGCGGCGATCCGATATGCCGTCTTTGCCGGTCGGACCAGCATCGCCATCATCGGGCAATTCATCGGGAGCCGCGGCGCCAGCCGACAGGCGCGAGTCGGTCAGCGGATTGCTTGCCGGCCTCGACTGGCTCGACAGTCTGAGCCTGACCGGCCTGGACGGCCAGAACCTCAACGAAATAGGCCTGAAGAACGGAAACCTCACCGTCGACGACCAGCAGCGCGGCAATAAGTGGAATTTCGACAATATCACGCTCAATCTGCGCCGGCCGAGCGGCGGCGGCGTCGCCCTGAGCGTCGGCGAAGACGGCAAGCACGCCTGGTCGCTTCACGTCGTCGTTGGCCCCCCCGCGAACGGCGTTCGATCCATCGATATCCGCGCCGACAAGGTTTCGACCGCGAACATTCTGCTGGCGCTGCGGATGAAGGACGTGACCTACAGCGCGGATTTGCCGATCAGCGGCGAACTGAAAGGCGAACTCGGGCGGGACGGCCTGCCGACCTATTTCCGCGGCAAGATCGTCGCCGGCGCGGGGCACGTCACCGACAGCGATACGCCGGATTATCCGATGGCCATCGATGCGGCCGAAATGAATGTCGAATGGGATTCGTCACGGCGCGTGCTGGTCGCGCCATTCAAGATCATTTCCGGGCCGAACCGTGTGACCCTGCTGGCTCACCTCGAGCCGCCCAACGACAGCACGCGCGACTGGCAGTTGGGCCTGAGCGGCGGCACCATCGTTCTGGCAGGGATCGACGGGGAGCCACCGCTTATTTTCAACCGAATCGCCATCGGCCTGCGCTTTGACACCGACAACCGGCGCGTTGTGCTGACCCAGGCCGACATCAGCAACGGTGAAATCGGAATCGCCGGAACCGGCAGCGTCGATTACGCATCGGAACCGCGCCTCACGCTTGGATTTGCAGGAACGCCGATGTCGGCGTCCGCGCTCAAGCGCATATGGCCGGTCCTGGTGGTGCCCGAGGTGCGCGAATGGGTGATCGAGCGCATCGATCGCGGCTCGCTGCAGCGCATCGAAGTGGGCGTCAACTCGCCCGTGCGAAACTTGTCCCGGCGCGGGCCGCCGATTCCGGATGACGGTCTGGCGGTCAATATCCTGGCCAGCAATGTGACATTGCGGCCGGTGGATAATTTGCCGCTGGTGGTGCGCGACGCTGACCTGAAGGCTCGCGTCACCGGTCGGACCGCGACGGTGACGATCGGACAAGCCGCGGTGGATACGACCGGCGGGCGCAAGCTCAACATCAGCGATGTTGTCTTCGAAGTGCCGGACATGGCGCCTAAGCCGGCGCCGGCGCGCGTAAAATTCCGGGTCGACGGCCCGGTACCGGCGGCCGCGGAAATTCTCGCCTCCGACCGCCTGAGCGAATTCTCCGGCACCCTGATCGATCCAAATACCAGTCAAGGAAAGGTCGCGGCCCAGGTCTCGTTTGGCTTGCCGATCAAGCGCGAACTCACCAAGGCCGACACGACCTATGCAATTACCGCGGATCTCAGCGGATTTGCCGCCGATCGGCTGGTGATGAATCAGAAACTGGAGGCGAATACGCTGAAGGTCATCGCCAATAACCAGGGCTATCAGGTCAAGGGCGATGTCCGGATCAACGGACAGGCGGCCACGCTCGATTATCGCAAGCCGAACGACGGCGACGCCGATATCAAGTTGCAGGCCTCGCTCGATGATGCGAGCCGGGCGCGGCTCGGCTTCGATCTCGGCCCGGCCGTATCGGGCGCAATTCCAATCAAGCTGACCGGCAAGATCGGTGGCCCGGATCGCGACAGTCGCATGGGCATCGACGCCGATCTGACCGCCCTGAAGCTCGATAATATCCTGCCCGGATGGACCAAGCTGCCTGGCAAGGCGAGCCGGGCGGTGTTCAACGTGGTGCAGAAACAGCAATCGACGCGGCTGGAGGACATTGTCGTCGACGGCGGCGGCGTCCTTATCAAGGGATCGATCGAGGTCGATCAGAACGGCGATGTGGTCAATGCGAATTTCCCGACCTATGCTCCGTCCGAAGGTGACAAAACCTCGCTGAAGGCGGAGCGGGCCGCCGACGGCACGCTGAAGGTCACCATGCGTGGCGACGTATTCGACGGCCGCGGCTTCATCAAATCCGCCATCTCCGGCAGGGAGGCCGACGCCAAAGCCAAAGCCAGGAATTACGATTTCGATGTCGATGTGAAGCTGGGCGCGGTGGCCGGGTATAATGGCGAAGCGGTGCGCAGCGTCGATATCAAGATGTCCAGGCGCAACGGGGCAATCCGGAATTTGGCGCTCAGCGGCAAGCTTGGGCGCGACACGCCGCTGACCGGCGATTTGCGGGGCCGCGGCCAGGGCCGCGAGGTCGTCTATCTCGAGACCAACGATGCCGGCGCGTTTTTCCGCTTTACCGACACCTATGCCAAGATCTCCGGCGGACAACTGGCGCTCGCGATGGAGCCGCCGACCGTCGAGCCGCACGCAAAAGAGGGACTTATCAACATCCGGGATTTCACCATCAAGGGCGAGGGCTCTCTCGACCGGGTTGCCGCGGGCGGTTCGGGCGGAGCGCAGAATGGCGTCGCATTTTCCCGGATGCGGGCAGAATTTACCCGGCAGAACGGGCAGCTCGTGGTGCGGGAAGGCGTGGTGAAGGGTCCCACCATCGGCGGCACCATCGAGGGCAGCATCGACTCCGGCAACCAGGTCCGCATGAGCGGCACGTTCGTTCCGATGTACGGGCTGAACAACATCTTCGGCCAAATTCCGATTGTCGGCCTGTTCCTCGGAGGCGGCAGCAATGAAGGCCTGATCGGAGTTACCTATGAAGTTGTGGGCACGCTTGGTCAGCCGGTGCTCCGCGTCAACCCGATTTCCGCGATGGCGCCCGGCGTGCTCAGGAAAATCTTCGAATTCAATACCGGCAAACAATACAACCCGGTCGAGCTTCCCGGGCAGAACTGAGGCCGTCGCACTTGGCTAGCGCCGCAGCGCCGGCACCACCAGAAACGGGATCATCCCCAACACCACGGCGACCAGGGCAAACGCGATCAGCGGGTTGTAGCTGTGGCCGAGATCGTGAATGAGGCCTCCGCTCCAAGAGCCGAACGCGGACCCCAGGCCGCTGCCGAAAGTGATGGCGCCGTAGATGGTTCCGACGTGCTTGCCGCGAAAGATCTTCATCGCGGTTGCCGTGAGCAGGGGGCCGCGCGAGCCGATCATGCTGCCGAAGCACACCACGAAACCCGTCAGCAGCCAGACGTTCGGATACCATTGCAGCGACCAGAGCATGACGATGCCGGCGATGGACAGAGCGTAGCTGAACAAAACCGATGGCCGCCTGCCGATGATGCCGTCAAGCCAGCTGATGCCGAGCATTCCGAACAACAGCACGACGCCACTGAATCCCCACGCGGTCGCGGCTTGCAGCGGCGGAAATCCGGCGTCGATCAGGTAGGCCACGACCTGAGCCGCGATGGCGTACATCCCGATCGCGGTGAAAAAGAAAGTCGAGAAAAGAGCCCAGAACGCGTGATGACGCATGGCGGTCAGCAGGGTCCAGCCTTCATCGACAAAATCGGCCGAGGTGCTTTTGGCGATCGTTGGCGAACCCGACGAGAACCGCCGCCACGGGAGCAACAGCACCGGCGCCGTCACGATCAGCGCGGCGCAGCCGAAAATCCGGTAAGCGCCGCGCCAGCCGAAATGGTCGATCAATACCTGCGACAACGGCAATAATACCAGCACGCCGGCACCGGTCGCCGAGTAAACCACCGCCATGGCGGCCGGCAGTCGCGGACCGAACCAGCGGCCCAGCAGGATCGAATTGGGCACGTTGCCGATCAGCGCGGCACCGATGCCGACCCCGAGCCCGAGGGTTAACTGAAAATGCCAGAGTTGTCGGGCGGTGGCTGCAATCAGGAAAGCGCTGCCGAGCAGAATAAGGCCTGCCGCATAGACGAGACGCGGGCCGGAACGGTCGAACAGCCGGCCGGCAAGGGGAGCGGCCAGGCCTGCCGCCAGCGCAGACAATGAATAGATCGAAACCACCCTGGCCCGGTCCCAGCCGAAGTTTTCGGAGATCGGCAGCAGGAAAACGGTGAAGCTCTCGACAAGGCCGCGGCCGAGCACGGATAACGCAAAGCACAGCGCAAGCACGTGGAGGGCGGTACGAACCGGCGGTTGGGAAGCCGTGCCTGCGATGGCGGAATCCTGATCCATGAGAGTCATGGAGCGCCTTTCCGCGGCAAAGAACAGTGGCTTTGAGCGAATACGGCTATGCAGGCTTGAGCAGGACGTGGCGCTTCTTGCCGATGGAGAGTTTGATCACGCCTTCCGGCGTGAGGTGCGCCGGCGTCAGCACCATCTTCTCATCCGTCACCGCGGCATCATTGACGCGAAGACCGCCGCCTTTGATCTGTCGCCGCGCCTCGCCGTTGGATCCGACAAGGCCAGCCGTCACAAAAGCATTAAGGACACCGACCATGCCGCCCTCGAGATCGCCATGGGCTATCGAACAGGTCGGCAGGCTGACCGCGATGGCGCCTTCCTCGAAGGTTTGCCGCGCCGTCTCGGAGGCGGCCTTGGCCGCTTCGGCGCCATGCAGAAGCGCTGTTGCTGCGTCGGCGAGGGCTTTTTTTGCCTCGTTGATTTCAGCCCCCCGCAGAGCCGCCAGCCGTCCGATTTCGCCCAGCGGCAGCGTGGTGAACAATTTCAGGAATCGCGCTACGTCGGCATCGGCGGTATTGCGCCAGAACTGCCAGTATTCGTAAGGACTCTTAAGGTCGGCGTTAAGCCAGACCGCGCCGCCGGCCGTCTTTCCCATCTTCTCGCCGTTCGCCGTCGTGATCAGCGGCGTCGTCAGCGCATGGAGCTGCGGCGTGCCCATGCGGCGACCGAGATCGATGCCGTTGACGATATTGCCCCATTGATCGGAGCCGCCCATCTGGAGGCGGCAGTCATAGCGCCGGTTCAGGACGGCGTAGTCGTAGGCCTGCAGGATCATGTAGTTGAATTCGATAAAACTCATTTCCTGGTCGCGCTCGAGCCTGAGCTTCACCGAATCCATCGCCAGCATGCGATTGACCGAGAAATGCCGTCCGATATCACGCAGCATCTCGATCCAGTTCAGTTTGGTCAGCCATTCTGCATTATCCGGCATGACGGCGTCCGACTTCCCGGCGCCGAAGGTCAGGAAATGCGAGAACACCTGCTTGATGCCGTCCTTGTTGCGCTCGATGTCTTCGATCGACAGGATTTTGCGCGTCTCGTCCTTACCTGACGGGTCGCCAACCCGCGTGGTGCCGCCCCCCATCAGTGCGATCGGCTTGTTGCCGGTCTGCTGCAGCCAGTACAGGCACATGATCTGAACCATCGAGCCGACGTGGAGCGAAGGCGCCGTGCAATCGAAGCCGATATAGGCAACGAGTTCGCGCCTGGCAGCGAGCGCGTCGAGCGACTGCGGGTCCGAAATCTGCTGGATGAAGCCGCGATCCTGTAAAACATTCAGGAAATCGGATTTAAATGCAGTCATTTGTGTGCGACTCTGATCATTGTTATTTCACGCTGTTTCTACACAATTTCGGCCCGGCCGCAGTTGGGCTGCCGCGCTGCGGCGCCCTGTGGCATTATAAGATGTGCATGTTTGACACAAGTTGGACGTCGACGGCAGACGACCCCAAGAGTGCCGACACCATGATGATGACGGCGATAGGTTTGATGAGCGGGACCTCGCTCGACGGGGTCGATGTCGCTTTGATCGAAACCGATGGCAAGCGGGTGAGGGCGTTCGGGCCTTCCGGATATCGGGCCTACACCGAAGGCGAACGCGGCCTGCTGCGTCAGGCGCTGGCAGAGGCCGTGAACCTCTCGCAACGCGACGCCCGCCCCGGAATCCTGCGCGAAGCCGAGCGCGCGGTCACGCTGGCGCATGCCGAAGCCGTTGCCGCCTTCACCGCGCAGCATCACATCGTCCGCCAAAATATCGATATCGTTGGATTTCACGGTCAGACCGTGCTGCATCGGCCCGCGCAAAGAATGACCGTCCAGATCGGCGACGCGACGGCGCTGGCGAAAGCGATCCATATTCCCGTCATGCACGATTTCCGCGCGGCCGATGTCGCCGCCGGCGGGCAGGGCGCGCCGTTCGTTCCGGTCTATCATCGCGCGCTGGCCCAGTCGCTGGAGCGCGACGGACCGCTAGTCGTCGTCAATATCGGCGGCGTTTCCAACATCACCTACATTGACGGCGCCGACATCCTGATCGCCTGCGATACCGGGCCGGGCAACGCCCTGCTTGACGATTTCATGTTCCGTACCCTTGGCCAGCCGTTCGATTGCGAGGGCCGCATGGCGGCGCAGGGGGCCGTCGACGAAGCGTGGGTGGCGCGGGCCCTGCAGCATCCGTTCTTCGCGCTGCCGCCGCCCAAATCGCTCGACCGTAACGAGTTTGCGGCACTGGAACTGCGGGATGTTTCGCCCGCGGACGGCGCCGCAACCTTGACGGCGTTCACGGCGGCGGCCATCGCCCGCATCGTTCCGTTGCTGCCAAAACCGCCGCGAAGCTGGATCATCGCCGGCGGCGGCGCGCGCAATCGAACCATGCTCAGGATGCTGCGCGAGCGCCTGGCGCCGGTGAGCGTGGAGGCTGCCGATGCGCTGGGCTGGTCGGCGGATGCCATCGAGGCGCAGGCCTTCGGTTTCCTCGCGGCGCGAGGGCTGAAAGGTTTGCCGCTGAGCTATCCCGCGACCACGGGGGTGCCGATCCCCATGACTGGTGGCCTGATCGCGCGGCCCTGATCAAGCGCTAAGATTCTCAATCAACCGCGTGCCGCCTAGCGCACGTTGGCAAGCCGCATGTCGAGATAGCCGGTCACCGATTCCATCAGCGGCTGCAGCTTGCCGTCAAAGAAGTGGTTGGCGCCGGGAATGATCTGCTGGTCGATGACGATGCCTTTCTGGGTCTTCAGCTTTTCGACCAGCGTGTTGACGTCCTTGGGCGGCACTACGGCATCCTTCTCGCCGTGAACGATCAGGCCCGAGGACGGGCAGGGTGCCAGGAACGAGAAGTCGTACAGGTTGGCGGGGGGCGCGATCGATATGAATCCCTCCACCTCGGGGCGGCGCATCAGAAGCTGCATGCCGATCCAGGCACCGAACGAAAATCCCGCCACCCAGCACGCGCGGGCTTCCGGATTGATGGTCTGCGCCCAATCGAGCGCGGATGCGGCGTCGGAGAGTTCTCCGGTGCCGTGATCGAACGAACCCTGGCTGCGGCCGACGCCGCGAAAATTGAAGCGCAGCACCGAAAACCCGCGATGCACGAAGGCATAATAGCACTGGTAGATGATCTGGTGATTCATGGTCCCGGCAAACTGCGGATGCGGATGCAGCACCATCGCGATCGGCGCATTCTTTTGTTTTGCCGGGTGATAGCGGCCTTCGAGACGGCCTGCGGGGCCGGTGAAAATGACTTCGGGCATCGATGATCCTTAGGCAGTCGACCGGCCTGCACCGGGCTCATCCGGCTGTCGGCGGATGAAACGCCGCGATTAAGCGGGCCGATCGGGGTCGTTGAGCTTGGCTCGAACGGCGCTTGGTGAACTCGAGGCCGCGTTCTAACATAGGGCGCGGGGCAAAAAGCAAGCATCTTGAACAAGGGCCGCCGGGGCCGAAAGCGCGGAACCCGGCGCTGCAACGCCTGGACGGAGGTAATCCATCGTTGGCATTCGACCGGGTCTATCTCGACTGGAATGCGACGGCGCCGCTGCGGCCCGAAGCCCGGGCGGCAATGGCCGCCGCCTGGGATCTGAGCGGCAATCCCTCCTCAGTCCATGCCGAGGGGCGGGCCTCGCGGAAAATGGTGGAGGATGCGAGGGTGGCCGTGGCGGCGGCGCTCGGCGCCGACGCCCGACACGTCATTTTCACGTCAGGCGCTACCGAGGCGAACTCGCTCGCATTGACGCCGCGGCTCCAACGAAATTCCGGTTTACCGGTCAACAGGTTGATAGTTGCTACGATCGAACACGCATCGGTACTCGCCGGTGGCCGATTCCGGCGCGACGCAATCGAAACGCTCGACGTTACCAAATCGGGGGTCGCTGACCTCGATCGTCTGCGCGATATGGTGGCCGCTAGTCCGCCGGCGCTGGTATCTGTCATGTCAGCCAACAATGAAACCGGCGCGTTGCAGCCGGTCACGGAAATTGCGGATATCGTCCATCGCGCGGGTGGTTTGCTGCATGTCGACGCAGTTCAATCTTTTGGAAAAACATCATTCGATATCAAGGAAGTACAGGCCGATCTTATATCGGTTTCTGCGCACAAGATCGGCGGTCCGAAGGGTACGGGCGCGCTTGTGCTGACGGGAGCCGTAAGCGGTCTCGAAGCCTCGATCCGCGGCGGCGGGCAGGAGCTGGGGCGGCGGGCCGGGACCGAGAACGTGCCGGGCATCGCCGGTTTTGGAGCCGCGGCGAAGGCGGCCACGACGTCGCTCGACGACGCCAGGAACAGGATGGAAAACCTCCGCATCCGCCTTGAGACCGGGTTGCGGCAAACCCCAGGCCTTTTTGTGTTCTGTGAAAATGTGCCGCGCTTGCCTAATACCACCTTATTTGCGGTTCCCGGCATGAAGGCGGAAACCGTCGTGATCGGTTTCGACCTTGAAGGTATCGCGGTATCGTCCGGTTCCGCCTGCTCCTCCGGCAAGGTACAGCCGTCCCATGTGCTGCAGGCGATGGGGGCTGGTCCCGGGCTGGCAAAAGGAGGGGTGCGTCTCAGTCTGGGCTGCTCGACCACGGAAGCCGACATTGATCGGTGCCTGGAGGCTTGGCGAAAGCTCGCAAGTGCATTACTTAAAGAGAACGACGAAACACAGCTTGAACGGTTCTAAGCGCGTGTCGTCGTTGATAGTGTCAAGCTTCGAATTGATTCACCGCGGTCCTTGAAACCGCGAGCTGAGGATAATAATGGCGGCCGTGCAAGAGACAGTCGACCGGGTTCGCCGGATCGATGTCGACCAATATCGATATGGATTCGAAACGGTTATAGAGTCCGACAAGGCCCCGCGCGGGCTGTCGGAAGAGACTGTCCGTTTCATTTCGGCAAAGAAGAACGAACCGGGCTGGATGCTCGAGTGGCGGCTGGAGGCCTATCGCCGCTGGCTCACCATGAAGGAGCCGGCATGGGCCCGGGTCCATTACCCGAAGATCGACTATCAGGATCTGTATTACTACTCGGCGCCGAAGAAGAAGGAACTGGCCTCGCTCGACGAGGTCGATCCGGAGATTCTCAGGACGTACGAAAAGCTCGGCATTCCCCTGCGCGAGCAGGAAATGCTGGCAGGCGTTGTCCGCCCTGAAGGCGAGCGCCGCATCGCCGTCGATGCCGTGTTCGATTCGGTTTCGGTCGCGACCACGTTTCAGAAGGAACTGAAGCAGGCCGGCGTGATCTTTATGCCGATCTCGGAAGCGATCCGGGAGCATCCCGAACTGGTGCAGAAGTATCTCGGCACGGTGGTGCCGACCTCGGACAACTATTTCGCGACCCTGAATTCGGCGGTGTTTTCCGACGGCTCGTTCGTTTATGTGCCGCCGGGGGTGCGCTGTCCGATGGAGCTGTCGACCTATTTCCGCATCAACGAGCGCAACACCGGCCAGTTCGAGCGCACCCTGATCATCGCCGACAACGGCGCCTATGTCAGCTACCTCGAAGGCTGCACCGCTCCGCAGCGCGACGAGAACCAGCTGCACGCCGCGGTGGTCGAACTGGTCACCCATGACGACGCCGAAATCAAGTATTCGACGGTTCAGAACTGGTATCCCGGCAATTCCGAAGGCAAGGGCGGCATCTACAATTTCGTCACCAAGCGCGGGGATTGCCGCGGCAACAATTCGAAGATTTCCTGGACCCAGGTCGAAACCGGCTCCGCGATCACCTGGAAATATCCGAGCTGCATCCTGCGCGGCGACAATTCGCGCGGCGAATTCTATTCGATCGCGATTTCGAACGGCCACCAGCAGGTCGATTCCGGCACCAAGATGATTCACCTCGGCAAGAACACCACCAGCCGGATCATCTCCAAAGGCATCGCCGCGGGCGTCTCGCAGAACACCTATCGCGGCCTCGTCACCGCGCATCGCAAGGCGACCGGCGCGCGCAACTTCACCGCCTGCGATTCGCTGCTGATCGGCGACAAATGCGGCGCGCATACCGTGCCCTATATCGAGGCGAAGAATTCGTCGGCGCTGTTCGAGCACGAAGCCACCACGTCGAAGATTTCCGAGGACGTGCTGTTCTACTGCGTGCAGCGCGGGCTGAACCAGGAAGAAGCGGTCGGCCTCGTCGTCAACGGCTTTGTCAAGGACGTGCTGCAGCAGCTGCCGATGGAGTTCGCGGTCGAGGCGCAGAAGCTGATCTCGATTTCGCTAGAGGGGTCGGTTGGATAACCAGCCGTCATCCTGAGGAGGCCGCAAGGCGGCCGTCTCGAAGGATGGCCAGGATTGAGACAGCATCCTTCGAGGCGCGCCGCAGAAGTGGCGCGCACCTCAGGATGCCGCAAGAGGAAAGAACGAATGCCACTGCTCGAAGTCAAAAACCTGCACGTCCGTGTCGAGGAGCGCGAGATTCTCCACGGGCTGTCGCTTACCGTGAACAAAGGTGAAGTGCATGCGATCATGGGGCCGAACGGCTCCGGCAAGTCGACGCTGAGCCACGTGGTGGCCGGCAAGCCCGGGTATGAAGTGACCTCGGGCGAACTGCTGTTCCAGGGCGAGGACCTGCTGGCGATGGCGCCGGACGAGCGCGCCGCCAAAGGCGTATTCCTCGCATTCCAGTATCCGGTGGAAATCCCCGGCGTCGCCACCATGACGTTCCTGCGCACCGCATTGAATGCGCAGCGCAAGGCCCGCGGCGAGAGCGAGTTTTCCACGCCGGATTTCCTGAAGAAGGTGCGCCAGGTCGCGGCCTCCCTCAACATTCCGCAGGACATGCTGCGCCGCGGCGTCAATGTCGGGTTTTCAGGCGGCGAGAAGAAGCGCAACGAGATCTTGCAGATGGCGCTGTTCGAGCCGAGCCTGTGCATCCTGGACGAAATGGATTCCGGACTCGATATCGACGCGCTGCGGGTTGCGGCCGATGGCGTCAACGCGCTGCGCTCGCCGGACCGCGCCATGGTGGTGATCACGCACTACCAGCGGCTGCTGAATTACATCGTCCCGGACGTCGTGCATGTGATGTCGAAAGGCCGCGTGGTGAAGAGCGGGGCGAAGGAGCTGGCGCTTGAGCTGGAACGGTCCGGCTATGCGCAGTTCGAAGACGCAGCGTGATGCGGCAGACCGCACCATTCCCGATCGTCATGCCCGGGCTCGTCCCGTGCATCCACGTCCTCTGTTCCGGCGTGTCCAAGACGTGGATGGCCGGGACGAGCCCGGCCATGACGGCTGAAGGGTTTGTGGTATGAATTTGGCTTTGGCAAAAACGGAAACCGGACGCGCCTTGGGCGATCTCTTCGCCGTGGCCCGGGACAGGCTGCCCGGCGCGGGAAAGGTCGCGGACGCGCGTAAGCTCGCGTTTGAGGCCTATGAGCGCGCCGGCCTGCCGCACCGGCGAATCGAGGAATGGAAATACACCGACCTGCGCGCGCTGATGCGCGAGGTGCTGCCGTCGGCGGCGGCCCCCGATGCGGCCGCACTCGCCCGCGCCGGCGCGGCCCTGCAGCTTCATGCCATCGATGGCGTGCGCAAGCTGGTCCTGGTGGATGGCGTCTTCGCGCCGAAACTGTCCGACCTCGCCGGTCTGGAACAGGGTCTTGCCATCCGCACCGTGCAGGAGGTGCTGGAATCCGGCGATTCAGCGCTGCATGCGCAATTGCTTTCGCCCGATAATTCCGACCCGATGGTGGCGCTGAATTCGGCGATGATGACCGACGGGCTGGTGATCGAGGTGGCCGACGGCGCGATGCTGACCCGGCCGCTGCACATCGTCCATATCGCCGGCGGCGCGCCCTCGGCGATGTTCACCCGATCGTTGCTGACGATAGGCAAGTCCGCCGGTGCCACCCTGGTGGAAAGCTATATCGCGGTGGATGGCGCCGGGATTTATCAGGTCCACGATTCGCTGCTGGTCTTCATCGGCGACAACGCGCGGCTCGACCATGTCCGTTTGATCGAGGACAGCCGCGCGGCCTTCAATATTTCCTCATCCACGGTGACCCTTGGCGCGCATGCGCATTTCAATACGTTCGGCATGACCTCGGGCGCCGGCGTCAGCCGCTACCAGGCCAGGATCGCATTTGCAGGCGAGGGCGCGCAGGTGGGAACCAACGGCGTCAACCTGCTCAACGGCCGCCAGCATGCCGACACCACGCTGTACATGGACCACGCGGTGCCGCATTGCGCGAGCCGCGAGATTTTTCGCAGCGTCGTCGACGATCGCGGCCACTCGGTATTCCAGGGCCGCATCATCGTGCAGCCGAAAGCGCAGAAGACCGACGCCAAGATGATGACGCGGGCGCTTTTGTTGTCCGACGAGGCCGAAGCCGACAACAAGCCCGAACTGGAAATTTTTGCCGACGACGTTACCTGCGGCCACGGCGCCACCACCGGGGCGCTGGACGCAAGCTTGTTGTTCTATCTGCGCGCGCGCGGACTTTCCGAGAAAGAAGCGCAGGCGCTGTTGATTCAGGCGTTCGTCGGCGAGGCGATCGAGTCCATCGTCAACGACAATTTGCGCGAACTGGCGGTCGGCGCAGCGGAACGCTGGTTGACGGCGCGACGGTGAGCATGATGCACCGTCATTGCGAGCAGAGCGAGGCAATCCGGACGGCGCGGAATACCTGGATTGGCGCGGCGCTTCGCTCGCAATGACGGCTATCGGAAGTGAAGGCAAGCAATGACCCATCCTGCGGTCTCAAACGGTTGCTATGACGTCGCCCGCGTCCGCGAAGACTTCCCGGCGCTGGCGCTGCAGATCTATGGCAAGCCGCTCGTCTATCTGGACAACGCGGCATCGGCGCAGAAGCCGACGGCGGTGCTCGAGCGCATGACCGAGGCCTACAAGACCGAATATGCCAACGTGCACCGGGGTCTGCATTATCTCGCCAACGCGGCGACCGAAGCTTATGAGGGCGGCCGCGCCAAGGTTGCGACATTCCTGAACGCGGCGCGATCCGAAGAAATCGTCTTCACCCGCAATGCTACCGAGGCCATTAATCTGGTGGCGTCGTCATGGGGTGAACCGAATATCAAGGCCGGCGACGAGATCGTGCTCTCGATCATGGAGCACCATTCCAACATCGTACCCTGGCATTTCCTGCGCGAACGCCACGGCGCCGTGATCAAATGGGCGGCTGTCGATGACGAAGGCAATTTCCTGATCGACGAATTCGAGAAGCTTTTGACCGATCGCACAAAACTGGTCGCCATCACGCAGATGTCGAACGCGCTGGGCACCGTCGTGCCGGTCAAGGACGTGGTGAAGCTGGCGCATGCGCGCGGTATTCCGGTGCTGGTCGACGGCAGCCAGGCCGCGGTGCATCTTGCGATCGACGTACAGGACATCGACTGCGACTTCTACGTTTTCACCGGCCACAAGCTCTACGGCCCGACCGGCATCGGCGTGCTCTACGCCAAGCACAGGCATCTGGCCGCGATGCGTCCCTATAATGGCGGCGGCGAAATGATCCGCGAGGTCGCAAGGGACTGGGTCACCTATGGCGATCCGCCGCACAAGTTCGAAGCGGGCACGCCGGCGATCGTGGAGGCGGTCGGGCTCGGTGCCGCCATCGACTACGTCAATTCGATCGGCAAGGAGCGCATCGCCGCGCATGAACAGGATTTGCTGACCTACGCGCAGGATCGCCTGCGCGAGATCAATTCGCTGCGGCTGATCGGCACCGCCCGCGGCAAGGGTCCGGTGATTTCGTTCGAGATGAAAGGCGCCCATCCGCACGACGTCGCCACCGTGATCGACCGGCAGGGCATCGCGGTACGCGCCGGCACCCATTGCGTGATGCCGCTGCTGGAACGATTTAATGTCACCGCGACGTGCCGCGCCTCGTTTGGCATGTATAATACCCGCGAAGAAGTCGACCATCTGGCACAGGCGCTGATCAAGGCCCGGGAGCTGTTTTCATGACCGATACCGCCGAGATCGCAAAACCCAACATGGAAACCGTTTCGGCGCTGGCGCCCGAGGAAACCGAGCGTCTGGGCGGCGAAATCGTCGCCGCGCTGAAAACGGTGTTCGATCCGGAAATTCCGGCCGATATCTACGAACTCGGCCTGATCTACAAGGTCGACATCAAGGACGATCGTACCGTCGACGTCGAAATGACGCTGACGACGCCGAACTGTCCGGCGGCGGCCGAAATGCCGCAGATGGTGGAGAACGCGGTCGCCAGCGTCCCCGGCGTCGGTGTGGTCAACGTCAACATCGTGTGGGAGCCGGCGTGGACGCCGGACCGCATGACCGACGAGGCGCGCCTGGTCTTGAATATGTGGTGAGGTGCCGTCGTGCGGGCTTGACCGCGCGTCCGTCCTTCTTCGCAAGAGTCTCAAGGAGGATGATGGACTGCCGGGTCAGGCCCTACCGTATGCTCACATCTCTGCCGTCATTGCCGGGCTTGACCCGGCAGTCCATCCCTTCGAAGCGACTCGTGCGAAGAAGGATGGATACGCGGGTCAAGCCCGCATATGACCAGATGGGTGAATCTGGTAGGGTCAGGCCGGCAATGGCGCGCTTTGGGATTGATGTGCCGTAAGGACTGAATAGATGACTGACATGACACCAGCCTCCACCACACCTGCCAAGCCGAAGCGGCCCCGTCCGCAGGTGATGAAGCTCACCGAAGCCGCGGCCGCGCGGATTGCCGAGCTCACCAAGCGCGCCGATTCCGAGATCGTCGGTCTCAGGGTCGGGATCAAGAATGGCGGCTGCGCCGGCCAGTCCTACACGGTCGAATATGCCCACGACGTCAAGCCGACCGACGAGGTCGTCGAGGACAAGGGCGTCAAGATCCTGGTCGATCCGAAGGCGGTGCTGTTTCTGCTCGGCACCGAGATGGACTACAAGTCCGACAGGATGCAGTCGCAGTTCATCTTCAACAATCCCAACCAGACCGGCGCCTGCGGCTGCGGGGAGTCGGTACAACTGACGGCTGCGAAGGTCGAGGACTGATTGTTGTCGTCCCGGCGAAGGCCGGGCTGACGAGAGGTGAAGAAGCGGGCGAAGGGGAAGGTCGTCAAGAAGAAGTCTACGAAGAAAAAGACAAAGAAAAGGGCGCACCAATTTTCCGCGAGTCGTCCCCGCGAAGGCGGGGATCCATAACCACCGTGGTCGCGGTCACGAACGACTGTTGCAACGTCTCATTCCAACTGAAAATCCTGGGCCTATGGGTCGCCGCCTTCGCGGAGGACGACATCGGTGTTACCCTTCACGCCACCTGGCTTTGGATCTCCGCCGAATATTCAGGATCGGATTCGCAGATCACGCGGTTGCGGCCGTTGCGCTTGGCGGCGTAGAGGCAGGCGTCGGCGCGCTCGATCAGGGAATCGGTATCGTCGCCCGGCTGCAGCATCGACACGCCGATCGAAATAGTGACGCGGCCGAGGATCTCGCCGGTCGATTTCTTCTTCAGTTCCTTCGACATCACGGCGCGGCGGATGTGGTCGGCCACGGTCAGCGCCTGCCGGAGGGCGGTAGCGGGAAGCACCACGGCGAATTCCTCGCCGCCGTAGCGTGCGGTAATATCCTGGCCCTTGATGGTCTGTTTCAGCGACATCCCGACCAGCCGCAGCACCTGGTCGCCGGTGAGGTGGCCGTAATTGTCGTTGAACGACTTGAAGTGGTCGATGTCGAGCATCAGCAGCGACAGCGATTCACCGCTCGCCGCGGCGCTCTGCACGGCGGCGGCGATGGCGCGATCGAAATATTTGCGGTTGCCGAGGCTGGTCAGGGGGTCGGTCAGGCTTTCGGCGCGGATCGCCTCGAGGCTCTGCTGCAGGTTGCTGATCTCCTGCTTCGACAGGGTCAGCCGGTCTTCCAGGGCCTTGTTGGTTTCGCGCATCTCGCGCGTAGAGACCACCAGTTGTTCGACCACCGCTTTGACCTGATCGCGATTCTTCGCCACTGACAGCTTCTGGCTCGCGCCGGACAGGCTGTCGTCGTAGCTCGCCGACATGCCGAGCGCGTCGGTGATGAGGCTCATCACATCGTCGATCTCGTTGATCACCCGCGCCCCGACCTTGTCGATGCGGTCGGTGGTTTTGATCTGCGAAAGGTAGGTGTCGTAGATCTGGTCGAGGTCGGCCTCGGTCAGCTTGCCGTGGCGCGCCAGCGTCTCGTTGATGATCTTGTTGAGCGGGGCGTTGTAGCCGCTGGCGTAGACGTACCAGATTTCGTAATTGCGCGGCACCGCGGTCTGCCGCAGCGACTTGATCTGGCCAAGCGCAACATCCGCGAACGCCATCGAGCGTTCATGTTCATCGAGAGCCTTGATCACTGCGTCCCCAATCCGGGCATCCTGCCCGTCGTCCTGGCCGGCAATAGCTAAAATTATCGCCACCAAGTTAACGGACGAGAATGAACGAGGGGTAAATGATTCGGTTCGGCCGGGTGTGCCCCGCCACGCCTATCCGTTGCGCGCAGGGCAGGATGGTGCCGTAACGTCCGTCCGCCTTAGACCCGGGCGCGGACCGGACGCAGCAGAAATGCCGGCAGATGCGAATGATCGGCGGGCTCCGAGGCGGTGTCACGCGGTGCGCGGGGCGCCTGAGCGCGGCCGATGGATGGGGTTTGCGACGGCGCGGGAGCCGCTGGAGGAGTAAACGGGGCTTCCGGCTGTTGGGTCTGGACATGGGGCGGTGAGCCGCGGCTGCCCTCAGCGCCGCCGGAGCGGCGGGGTCCGCGCTCGCGGCGCGGCTTGCGGCCCTCGCCGGAGCCCTCGCGCGGCGCGCCGAAATTCGCTTCACGATTGCCGTTCCGCCGTCTCGGCTTGCGCACCGGCTCCTCATCACGGGCCGGCGCCTCGGCCGCTTCCGGCGGCTCGCCGGCTTCAATGCCTTCGACCTTGGGAATGGCCTGGCCGATCAGCTTTTCGATCGCGGCCATCGACTTGAAGTCCAGCGGGCTGACGATGGTGATCGCGGTGCCGGCGCGTCCGGCGCGGCCGGTGCGGCCAATGCGGTGGACATAATCGTCGGCATGGTGGGGAACGTCAAAATTGAATACATGGCTGGTGATCGGAATATCAAGACCGCGCGCGGCAACGTCGGAGGCCACCAGCAGCGGCAGTTCGCCCTTGCGGAACTGGTCGAGAGCCGCGGTGCGCGCGGACTGGTCCATGTCGCCATGAAGCGCGCCGACGCTGAAGCCGTGCTTCTGCAGTGATTTGTACAGCAAGGCGACCTCACGCTTGCGGTTACAGAAGATGATCGCGTTCTGCAGATCGGTGGCGTCGCGGAGCAGGCGGCGCAACGTCTCGCGCTTTTCATGAGGCTCGCGGCTGACGCTGACCTGGAACTGGGCCACGCCGACGGCAGTGGTCGCCGGTTTCGAAACTTCGACTTTTTCGGGATTGTGCAGGAAGGTTTCGGTGATGCGGCGGATTTCGGGCGGCATGGTCGCGGTGAAGAACAGCGTCTGCCTGGTAAACGGGATCATCTTGCAGATGCGCTCGATGTCCGGAATGAAGCCCATGTCCAGCATGCGGTCGGCTTCGTCGATCACCAGCAGTTCGACGCCGGTGAGCAGCAGGCCGCCGCGCTCGGTGTGATCGAGCAGCCGGCCCGGGGTCGCGATCAGGACGTCGACGCCGCGCGTCAGCTTGGTGTCCTGGTCGCCGAAGGAAACGCCGCCGATGATGAGGGCCACGTTGAGCTTCTGGCCGGCGCCGTATTTGTCGAAATTCTCCTTCACCTGCGCGGCGAGTTCGCGGGTCGGCTCGAGGATGAGGGTGCGGGGCATTCGGGCCCTGGCGCGGCCCTTTTCCAGCATGGTCAGCATCGGAAGCACGAAGGCGGCGGTCTTGCCGGTGCCGGTCTGGGCGATGCCGAGGACGTCCCGGCGCGCCAGCACGTGGGGAATCGCTTGTTCCTGGATCGGGGTGGGCGTGGTGTAGCCGGTGGCCGCGACGGCGGCGAGCACCTTGTCGGACAAGCCGAGTTGGGAAAAAGACATTGAGCCTCTACAAGAATCCGCCGTTTGGAATCTCGGAAAAAACTGTTGCGCTCAACCCCGGAACGGCACGCAAACATGCACGGGATTTGTCAGGACACGCAGACAGGCGGCTTACTCAGGATATCGCGTTTCGATTCCGGGCCGCGTTGAGGCGGAACATAGGGTCTGAGCGGCCAAAGTCAATGGAGCGGGGGCGGGACCGGGTTAAAAAGCTTAATGTTCAGGCCTAAATCGAGGTTATGCTGCGGTTATCGCGACCGTTCGATCTCCTACCCGCCCGTCCGGTTGAACCCAACCTCCATTCGAATCGAGCGACGCATTACCATTCCTGCGAGAGCCATCATGGACGCCGGTCATTTTTCAGAACGATCACCGCAGCGCACGCTGACCGTCCGCTGCTGCATCGTCGGCGGCGGGCCCGCCGGGATGATGCTGGGGTATCTGCTGGGACGCGCCGGTATCGACACCGTCGTGCTGGAAAAGCATGCCGACTTCTTTCGGGATTTTCGCGGCGACACCGTGCATCCGTCGACCTTGCAGGTGATGGATGAACTGGGCCTGATCGACGGCTTTCTGCAACTTCCGCATCAGCAGCTGCAGAAGATGGACGGCCAGTTCGGCGGCAGTTCGATCCGCATCGCCGATCTCAGCCGCCTGAACGCAAAATATCCCTTCATCGCCTTCATGCCGCAATGGGATTTTCTCAATTTCTTGCGCGAGCACGGCAAACGCTTCGCCTCGCTCAAGGTGATGATGAACGCGGAGGCGACCGACCTGATCTGGTCCGGGGACGCGGTCGCGGGGGTGAAGGCCGAGACGGCGGAGGGGCCGGTCGAAATCCGCGCCGACCTGACGGTCGCCTGCGACGGCCGGCATTCCATCGTGCGCGAGAAAGCGGCGCTCGCGGTCGAGGAAATCGGCGCGCCGATGGATGTGCTGTGGTTTCGCGCCGGCAAGGGGAAAGACGAAAGCGAAAGCGTGTTTGCCCGGGTCGAGGCCGGCAGGATGATGGTGACGTTCGACCGCGGCGATTACTGGCAATGCGCCTATGTGATCGCCAAGAACCAGTACGACGCGGTGAAGGCGAGGGGGCTCGATGCGCTGCGCAGCGAGATCGTGCGGATGGCGCCGGTCCTGCAATCCGGCATATCGGACGTGAAGACCTGGGACGATGTGAAGCTGCTGACGGTAGCGATCAACCGGCTGAAGCGCTGGACCCGGCCCGGACTGTTGTGCATCGGCGACGCCGCGCATGCGATGTCGCCGGTCGGCGGCGTCGGCGTCAACCTCGCGGTGCAGGACGCGGTCGCGACCGCGAACCTGCTGGCTGCGAAGCTTGCCGGCGGATGCCCGCGCGAATCCGGGCTCGACGCGGTGCGCAAACGCCGCGAATTTCCGGTGCGGATGACGCAAGCGATGCAGGTCATGGTACAGAACAACATCATCAGCGTCGCGCTGAAGGCGGGCGATGCGCGGCTCAAGCCGCCGTTGGCCGCGCGGATCATCAATTCGGTGCCGTGGCTGCAAGGCATCACCGCGCGATTTATCGGCCTCGGCGTGCGGCCGGAGCATGTGCACTCGCCGCAGGCCGGGTGAGGCGAGGAATGCCGCTAACCCCTGCGAAATCGCCGATCTCGCCCCATCGCGCCGCCGGCGTGCGCGCCAGCCGAGCCCAATGCCGCCATTGCCGCCGGTGACAATGGCGACGCGGCCGCTGAGGTCGAAAGAAGAGGGTGCCAATGGGTAATGTGCTTTTCTTCGTCATGCCCGGGACAAGCCGTGCTGGATTCGCCCCTCTCGACATACGCGGGCTCGACCGGCGTATCCATCACCTTTGGAAGAGTCGTTCGAAGGAGATGGATTGCCGGGTCAAGCCCGGCAATGACGGCCGAGATGTGTGGATATGGTAGGGTCATGCCCGGCCTTGTGCCGGGCATCCACGTCTTTCTTTCTGATGTGGAGCAAAGACGTGGATGGCCGGGACGAGCCCGGCCATGACGCGTTCCATCTAGCGCCAGCCGCGCCAGATCAGGATCAGTCCGACCACTGCCAGCGCCGCGCCGTAATACGCCCACTGCATCTGGCTGATCATGAAGCTCGACTGCGGCCAGGCGACGATGCCGGTGCCCTGGCCGATCCAGAGCAGGCCGATCAGGAAAGCGAGGGTACCGAGGATGCGCATGGCGGTCCGTCCACTCATACGTCCAGCAGGTCCTCGCGCGCGAATTCCGCCTTGTCGGAAATGAACGCGAACCGCGCTTCGGCTTTGGTACCCATCAGCCGCTCCACGGAATCGGCGGTGCCGTCGCGGTCTTCGGTCAGCAGTTTGACGCGCAGCAGCGTGCGTTTGGCGGGATCCATGGTGGTTTCCTTGAGCTGCGCCGGCATCATTTCGCCGAGCCCCTTGAAGCGGCCGACATCGACCTTGGCGTTGGCGTTGAATTCGCTCTTCAAGAGTTGATCCCTGTGCGCATCGTCTCGGGCGTAGACCGTCTTCGCCCCGTGGGTGAGGCGATAGAGCGGGGGCACCGCAAGATAGAGGTGGCCCTGATCGATCAAGGGCTGCATCTGGCGGTAGAAGAACGTGATCAGCAATGAGGCGATATGCGCGCCGTCGACGTCGGCGTCGGTCATGATGATGATGCGGGCGTAGCGCAGATCCTCCTCGCGGTAATGCGCCAGCGTGCCGCAGCCGATCGCCTGCATCAGGTCGGCAAGCTGGGCGTTGGCGGTGAGCTTGTCCTTGGTTGCGGAAGCGACGTTGAGGATTTTTCCGCGCAGGGGAAGGATGGCCTGGGTCTTGCGGTCGCGCGCCTGCTTGGCGCTGCCGCCGGCCGAATCGCCCTCGACGATGAACAGCTCCGAGCCTTCGGCCGCGGTGTTGGTGCAATCGGCGAGTTTTCCGGGCAGACGCAATTTGCGCACCGCGGTCTTGCGCGAGATTTCCTTTTCGGCGCGGCGCCGCAGCCGCTCGTCGGCGCGTTCCACGACGAATTCGAGCAGCTTGCTCGCCTGCACCGGATTGCCGGACAGCCAGTGGTCGAACGGGTCCTTGATGGCCTGCTCGACGATGCGCTGCGCCTCGGCGGTGGCAAGGCGGTCCTTGGTCTGGCCCTGGAATTCGGGTTCGCGCACGAACACCGACAGCATTACGGCAGCACCCACCATCACGTCTTCGGACACGATCGAGGCGGCGCGCTTGCCCTGGCCGACGCGCTCGGCGTGATCCTTCAGGCCGCGCAGCAGCGCGCTGCGCATGCCGGATTCATGGGTACCGCCGTCGGGGGTCGGCACGGTGTTGCAGTAGGACGACAGGAACCCGTCGGCGTCGGCGGTCCACGCCACCGCCCATTCGCAGGCGCCGTGGGCGCCGTTGCGGCCCGATTTGCCGGAGAAGATATCCGGATGCACCAGGGTGTCGGCATGGATGGCGGCGCCGAGATAATCCTTCAGCCCGCCGGGGAAGTGGAAACTGTCCTCGGCCGGCACGTCGTCGACGCCCTTGAGCAGTTCGGGATCGCAGCGCCAGCGGATTTCGACGCCGCCGAACAGATAGGCCTTCGACCTCGTCATCTTGAACAGGCGCTGCGGCTTGAACGCGGCCTTGGGCCCGAAAATCTCGACGTCGGGCTTGAAGCGGATCCTGGTGCCGCGACGGTTGTTGATCCTGCCGAGATCCTCGAGCCTGCCCCTGGGATGGCCGCGCTCGAACGCCATGCGATAGAGCTTCTGGCTGCGCGCGACTTCGACCTCGAGCCGCGAGGACAGCGCATTGACCACGGAGACGCCGACGCCGTGCAGGCCGCCCGAGGTCTCGTAGACCTTGGAGTCGAACTTGCCGCCGGAATGCAGCGTGCACATGATGACTTCGAGGGCGGATTTTTTCGGGAATTTCGGATGCGGATCGACCGGGATGCCGCGGCCGTTGTCGGTGACGGTCAGAAATCCGTCGGCGCTCATGTCGACTTCGATGAAGGAGGCGTGCCCCGCCAGCGCCTCGTCCATGGCGTTGTCGATGACCTCGGCGAACAGATGATGCAGCGCCTTTTCGTCGGTGCCGCCGATATACATGCCGGGGCGGCGGCGCACCGGCTCGAGACCCTCGAGCACCTCGATATCGGCGGCGGTGTATCCGGCCTCGGCGCTGGAACCGCGTGGCGCAGCCTTGGAGATCGCCCGGCCGCGCGGCTCGGGGGCCCCAAATAAGTCGTTGACTGATCGCGTTTTGTCATTATTTTTCAATGGCTTCGGCATGGCTTTTCATGTGTTGCACGCATCAATGAGGCGACGAATCGGCACCCCTGACTATGCCACGGATGAGCTTAAAAAGTGACGGCCGGAGCGTTAACTGGACATTGGTCGCCGCAATGGTCCAAATCGATTCCGGAAAGATCGCGGGCATGAAGGCGTTCAGGGAATGGAAGAAGCGTTTCGCGGCGTCGCCGGTTTTGTCCGCGAGCATCAGGCTTGGGCCGCGCCGATCGTGCTGTTGCTGGCATTCGGGGAATCGCTGGCGTTCATCTCATTGCTGATTCCGGCCTGGGGTGCGCTGGTGGCGATCGGCGCGCTGATCGGCGCTGCCGAGATCAGCTTCTGGCCGGTCTGGATCGCCGGCGGCATCGGCGCCGCCCTTGGCGACTGGCTGTCCTACTGGTTCGGTATCAAATACAAGGAACATGTCGCACAGATGTGGCCGCTGTCGCGCTATCCCGATCTGCTGCCGCGCGGCGAAGCCTTTGTGAAGAACTGGGGCGTCCCCAGCATCTTTATCGGCCGGTTTTTCGGGCCGCTGCGAGCTTCCGTGCCCTTGGCCGCGGGCATCTTCGAAATGCCGTACTGGCGTTTTCAGACCGCCAATTTCATTTCGGCGCTGGTGTGGGCCGCAGCACTGCTGCTGTTCGGCGACGTGATCTCGCAGATCGCCGAATGGCTGTGGCGCGTGGTCTGACGTCGTGGCCGCAGGAATAAGCCGCTGAGGCGGGGGTTAGTCCCCTGAGATGACGGACGTGGTACCGCAACCGCCGTGATCGCGCCGGGACCAGAATGCTGGTACGACTCGCCGCGATAAAAGGCCAGGAAGCGGGAAATCCGCGCCTGTTCGATTTCTCACAGGGAGGACATCACCATGGAATTGACCCGACGTCACGCCTTGGCCGGCGCCGCCGCGCTCGCCGCCGCGCCGCTGCTGCCGACCGTTTCGGCACAGGCGGCCGCGCCCGTGGCGGACAAGCAGGCGCCCAGTTTCTATCGCTACAAGGTCGGCGATGCGCAGGTGAACGTCATTTCCGATGGGGTCAACAATTTCGCGCTGGGCGACGGCTTCGTTCTCAACGTCAAGAAGGATGAGGTCAACGCCGCGCTCGAAAAGGCCTTCATGCCCAAGGACAAGATGAGCATCCAGTTCGCACCGCTGGTGATCAATACCGGCGGCAAGCTGGTGGTGATCGACACCGGCAACGGTCCCGCCGCGTTCGCCGCGAGCAAGGGCGCGGTCGGCCAGTTCATCGCCAACATGACCGCCGCGGGCTTCGACCCGAAGAACGTCGACATGGTGGTGATCTCGCATTTCCACGGCGACCACGTCAACGGCCTGCTCACCGCCGACGGCGGGCCGGCGTTCCCAAACGCCGAAGTGCTGGTGCCCGCCACCGAGTATAAATACTGGATGGATGACGGCGAGATGAGTCGCGCCAGCGGCGAGCGGTTGACCGGGCTGTTCAAGAACAACCGCCGGGTGTTCGAGACCGGGCTGAAGAAGAAGGTGACGCCCTACGAGTGGGGCAAGGACGTCGCACCCGGCCTGCTCGCGGTGGAATCCATCGGCCATACACCGGGACATACGTCCTACGTCCTGTCGTCAGGATCGGACAAGATATTCATCCAGTCCGACGTTACCAACCTTCCGGCCTTGTTCGTGACCAATCCGGGCTGGCACCTGGTGTTCGATCAGGACCCGGCGTTGGCGGAAAAGACCCGCCGCAAGGTCTATGACATGCTGGCCGCCGACAAGATGCGGGTGCAGGGCTTCCATTATCCATTCCCGGCCAACGGCTATGTCGAGAAGGATGGCAATGGCTACCGGCTGGTCCCGGCGCCGTGGAATCCGGTGATTTAAACGCTCTCATGTGTCGTTGCCCGGCCTTGTGCCGGGCATCCACGTCTTTCGTTCTGGTGTGGAGCAAAGACGTGGATGGCCGGGACAAGCCCGGCCATGACGTTGAAGGCGCGCCCGGCCTTGCGCGCGGATCGAGCCTGCGCATGCGCTAATGTGAGCCGGGACACGATAACAACTTGACGAAAACCGGGCGTGGCCTTATAGCCGCGCCCATGATCAGCGCTGCGACCCCATCGATCGCCCGCCGCCGCCGCACCCTCGCGGCATGGGCGGTTTCACGCGTTTGAATCAGCCCCTGCCGCCGGATCCGGTCCGCGGTATTTCCCTGCACTAAGCGCGATCTGGTCCCGGCGGCTGCATTGAAGCCCGCAGGAGATCGCCATGTATGCACCACCGTTCTTTCAGGCCGACCGCGTCGCAAGCCTCGCATTCGCCGCCGCGCGCGGTTTCGGCACGGTCTGCGCTTACGACGGGGCAAGGCCGGTCGCTTCGCCGCTGCCGTTCTGCCTCGAATATTCGAGCGACGGTACGCCTTGCGTGTCGTTTCATGTTGCGCGCGGCAACAGGCTGGCCGCTCTTGCGGACGGGCAATCGGACTGGCTGATTGCGGTTAGCGGCGCCGACGCCTATGTGTCGCCGCATTGGTACGCGTCGCCGGATCAGGTGCCGACCTGGCTTTATCAGGCGGTGCATCTGTCGGGCCCGGTGCGGACCATGTCGGGTCGCCAACTCGGCGAGCATCTCGATGCGCTCAGCGGCAAGTTTGAAAGCTGGCTGGCGCCGAAGCCGTGCTGGACGCCCGACATGATGGCCGCGGGGCGGCGCGAGGCGATGATGACGGCGATCATCGGGCTGGTGATGACGGTCGAAGAGATCGAAGGCAGTTTCAAGCTGAACCAGCACAAATCCGATGTCGACCACGCCGCGATTGCGACTGCGCTGTCACGGCAAAGCGATGCCGCCGCGCAGGCGGTCGGAAAACGGATGGTCGCGCTGCGGCCGCAGTTGGACTACAAATCACTCGTGCCCGTCAGCGGACCCGCCGGTGGAAGGAACACGCCATGACCCTCTCCGAAACCAGCCAGCCGACAGCCCTGATGCCAACCGCCAAAACGTCCCGAACACCCGCCGTGTTCGTCGATGGCGCCTCCGGTACGACGGGGCTGGAAATCCGCGAACGCCTCGACCGGCAAAGCGACGTTACGGTCAGAAGCATCGCTGCGGAAAACCGCAAGGACCAGGCTGCCAAGCGTGCGCTGATGGCGGAGGTGGACCTCGTGATCCTCTGCCTGCCCGATGACGCCGCAAAGGAAACCGTCGCGCTGATCGACGGCCTGGGCGCCGCGGCTCCGAAAGTGCTGGATGCTTCCACCGCGTTTCGGGTCGCGCCCGATTGGGTCTACGGCTTCCCGGAACTTGCGCCGGATCAGGCCGACAAGATCCGCGCCGCGCGAAAGGTCTCTAACCCCGGCTGTTATCCGACAGGCGCGATCGCGCTGCTGCGGCCGCTGGTCGACGCCGGTCTGGTGCCGGCGGATCACCCGGTCGCCATCAACGCGGTGAGCGGCTATTCGGGCGGCGGCAAGTCCATGATCCAGAATTTCGAAGACGGCACCGCGCCGGCGTTCGAACTCTATGGTCTCGGCTTCGAGCACAAGCATGTGCCGGAGACGCAGCGTTACTCCCATCTGACGCGCCGGCCGATCTTCGTGCCGTCGGTCGGCAACTACCGGCAGGGGATGCTGGTCTCGGTGCCGCTGCACCTCGATACGCTTCCGGCCAGGCCGGACGGCGCCGATCTGCACGCAGCACTGGCCAAGCGGTATGCCGGCAGCAGCTATGTCTCGGTGATGCCGCTCGACAACGATGCGACAAAGAGCGGACGACTCGAACCGGAGGCGCTCAACGAGACCAACAGGCTCGAACTCTACGTCTTTGCCAGCGCCAAACACCGCCAGGCGATTCTCGTGGCGCGGCTCGATAATCTCGGCAAGGGCGCTTCCGGCGCGGCGGTGCAGAACATGCGGCTGATGCTGGGATTTTCGGAGCAGTAACAACGTCCGTGCTCCGGACGCAATCCGTCATGCGCGGGTCAAGTCCGCGTATGACGAGATGTGTGAATCCAGCAGGCTCAAGCCCGGCAATGACGCTAAAACGAAACACGGCCCGGACCGAAGTCCAGGCCGTGTTGGAATGGTCGGTCGTATAACGAAACGCTTACGCCGCAACCGCCTTCTTGGCGGTCGGAACTTCCGCGACCGTCTTCAGGATCTGGGAAGCGATGGCGTAGGGGTCGCCTTGCGAGTTCGGACGGCGGTCTTCGAGATAGCCCTTGTAATCGTTCTTCATGAACGAGTGCGGCACCCGGATGGAAGCGCCGCGGTCGGCCACGCCGTAGCTGAACTTGTTCCAGGGCGCGGTCTCGTGCTTGCCGGTCAGGCGCTTGTCGTTGTCGGGGCCGTAAACGGCGATGTGGTCCATGAGGTTCTTCTCGAAGGCTGCCATCAGCGCCTCGAAGTATTCCTTGCCGCCGACCGTGCGCATGTATTCGGTCGAGAAGTTGGCGTGCATGCCGGATCCGTTCCAGTCGGTGTCGCCGAGCGGCTTGCAGTGATACTCGATGTCGATGCCGTAGCTTTCGGTCAGCCGCTGCAGCAGATAGCGCGCCATCCACATCTCGTCGGCGGCGCGTCTGGAGCCCTTGCCGAAAATCTGGAATTCCCACTGGCCCTTGGCCACCTCGGCGTTGATGCCTTCATGGTTGATGCCGGCGAACAGACAGAGGTCGAGATGCTTCTCGACGATCTCGCGCGCGACCGGACCGACATTGCTGTAGCCGACGCCGGTGTAATAAGGGCCCTGCGGCGCCGGATAACCCGTCGCCGGGAAGCCCAGCGGCCGGCCGTCCTTGTACATGAAGTATTCCTGTTCAAAACCGAACCAGGCGCCTTCATCGTCGAGAATGGTGGCGCGCTTGTTGGTCGCGTGCGGAGTGATCCCATCCGGCATCATCACTTCGCACATCACCAGAACGCCATTGGTGCGCGCGCCGTCCGGATAAACCGCGACCGGCTTGAGCACGCAGTCCGAGCTCCGGCCTTCCGCCTGCAGGGTCGACGAGCCGTCGAATCCCCACAGCGGAAGCTGCTCGATCGTCGGGAATGAAGCGAATTCCTTGATCTGGGTTTTGCCGCGCAAATTCGGTGTCGGCGTATAGCCGTCGAGCCAGATGTACTCGAGTTTGTATTTTGTCATTACCTATCTCTCATGAGCTGATGACGAAGATCTTGTTCGCGTTCTGCCGCCAACGGCACCCGCCGCCAACCGCCTTGAGGCTTCCCGAAGCACTAAACATGCCAATCCGCGCAGCAAAATCGTTGCGATGGGCAGACATTGAGCAGGGCCGCCGCGGCGCAGCATCGGTGATGCCGGGGCAAGATGCAAAACGGCCACTGCTGATATTGTATGCATTTGCCGGTTTTTTGTGAGGCAAACTGAGCAATGTGAGTGCAACAGGCTTATATCGGATCGAGACAACAATTCACGCGTTGGGTCAGGCGCGCAAACGGAGACGAGCGATGACGACGGTTATTCCAGACGGGTCCGCCCGGATTTATCAATTTCCACCGCGGGGCCGCTTCGCTCCAAGCGCCGGGGAGGGAGCCAACACCAATCTTGCGCCGATGCAGGCGGCGAGGGTGATTGCCGGCAGCGGCTGGTATCACGACGCGGCGATCCAGGAGGCCGAGCGGTCGCGCACTACGTGATTGCGCGGCCGGCGGCGATGTGCGCCTCAAACGCCGAAGATCGACCAGCCCACCTTCTTGCTTAAGCTTTCGAGCGCGACGCGGCCGAGATGCGAGTTGCCGTGGACATCGAGCCCCGGCGACCAGACCGCGATGGAAGCCTTGCCGGGCGCGATCGCGAGGATCCCGCCGCCCACGCCGCTCTTTCCCGGCAGACCTACGCGAAACGCGAATTCTCCCGAGCCGTCATAGTGGCCGCAGGTCAGCATGACCGCATTGATGCGGCGGGCGCGCTCAACCGAGACGACGGAATGGCCGGTGGACGGATTGACGCCGGACCAGGCGAGGTAACGCCCGGCCATGGCAAGCTGCCGGCACGACATGGCGATCGCGCAGTGGTGGAAATAGACCCCGAGCGTATAATTGACCGGGTTGTCGAGCACGCCGAACGACTTCATGTAATTGGCGAGAGCGATATTGCGAAATCCGGTGCGCTGCTCGGAAGCCGCGACGGCATCGTCGATCGCGATCGAAGGATCGTCGGCAAGAAATTGCATGAAGCGGAGGATTTCACCAATCGCCTCGCGCGGCTGATGTCCCGACAGGATGACGTCGGTGACCGCGATGGCGCCGGCATTGATGAACGGGTTGCGCGGCTTGCCGCGCTCATATTCGAGCTGGACGATGGAGTTGAACGGACTGCCCGACGGTTCGCGGCCGACACGCTGCCATAGTTTGTCGCCGACCAGGCCAAGCGCCAGCGTCAGCGTGAAGACTTTCGAGATGCTCTGGATCGAAAACGGCATCTCGCTGTCGCCCGCCGCCGCGACGTGACCTGCGCCGTCGATCACGACGAGGCCGAAGCGCTTGTTGTGAACGCCTGCCAGTTCCGGAATGTAATTCGCGACCTCGCCGCGGTCCGTCCGCTGCGCCATCTCGTCGGCGATTTCCCTGACTATGGTTTTAAGGTCGGAGGCGGCGCGGTTCATCTTGCCTTGATCTGACGCTGGTCGGGCGCGGTTGCATGGTCGAGGCGGCCCATGCAACAAACGCGCCTCCTAAACCTCTCCTGCGGTATTCACGCATCGTCCCGGCCGTCATGGCCGGGTCAAACCCTACTGGATGCAGACATCTCCGCCGTCATTGCCGGGCTCGACCCGGCAATCCATCCGCTTCGAAACGACTCTTGCGAAGACGGATGGATACGCGGGTCAAGCCCGCGTATGACGAGATGTGTCAATCCAGTAGGGTTTGACCCGGCCATGACGGCCTCCCCGTGTCCCGGGCGCGATGCGGCATTCTTCATGCCGCTTCGCAGAACCGGGACCCCGGCTCTGCAGCGCACCGCTCCGCAAGGGCTGCGCGCTGCGCTGCGTCCGGGGAACGCGTCCCGTGGAGCGCGCAACACGCCGCAACACACGCCGGGTCAAGCCCGGCAATGACGGCCTCTCGTGTCCTGGCGTGATGCGGCGCTACACTGCGCTGCGACGCCAACACGCCGTCATGCCCGGCCTTGTGCCGGGCATCCACGTCTTTCTTCCTGATGTGGAGCAAAGACGTGGATGGCCGGGTCAAGCCCGGGCATGACGAGATGTGTGAATCCGGCAGGGGCTTGCCCGGAGAGGCGGGTCAGCCCCGCGTATGACGAAATGTAGATCTTACAGCCGCCCTTTGCAGAACAGGTCGCACAGTCAAAGGATCTTGAAAATCGCCAGCGCGAGAACCGCCTGTGCGAGGAAGCCCACGGTGAATGCCAGCGTGCGGAAGATCGGCAAGCCCATGGTGTAGACGATCAGATGCGCAAGGCGGGCCCAGAAATACACCGCGCACGCCAGCACGGTCCATTTGCTGGAATAATCGATGGCGTTGAGGATCAGCACCAGCGGCGCGAATACCACGAGATTTTCAACCGCGTTGTCGTGGGCGAACATCAATCGGTTGGCCCATTCGGCCTGCGGCTTGTCGCCGCGCGATGGATTGGCCATGGCGCCGGAAAGACCGCGCACCTGGCAGCGGTTGAGGATGTAGGGAACCCACATCAACCCGGTCAGGATCACCGTCCATGTCAGCCAGAACAGTTCGCGCGTCATAGGCTCCCCCTCATTCAAGTTCGAATCCCCGTACCGGCGGGACGGCGTGTTATATTCAAATGCGCTGCGTTGCGCTACGCGCGAACCCGGACGTAGCTGCCCGGCGCGTCCTCGATCGCGGGCAGCGCCTCGGTGCCGACCGCGCGCGCCGGCACTTCCTCGGCGTCGATGCCCGCCAGCCATTGGCGCCAGTCCGGCCACCAGGAACCCTTGTGCTCCTGGGCGCCCTTGAACCAGTCGGCAAGCGTGATGTCCTTGATGTCGTCGTTGGTCCAGAACTGGTACTTGTTCGATGCCGGCGGATTGACCACGCCGGCAATATGCCCCGATCCGGACAGCACGAACCTTACCGGGCCGCCGAAAAACTGCGAGCCGTACAGCACCGAATCCGCCGGGGCGATGTGATCTTCCTTGGTGGCCAGATTGTAGACCGGGACCTTCACCTTCGACAGGTCAAGCAGGGTGTTGTCCAGCACCATGCTGCCGGTGGACAGCCGGTTTTCCAGATAGCAGTTGCGCAGATAAAAGGAATGGTTTGCCGCCGGCATCCGGGTCGCGTCGGAATTCCAATGCAGCAGGTCGAACGACGTCGGCGGTTTGCCTTTGAGGTAATTGCTCACGACATAGGACCAGATCAGGTCGTTCGAGCGCAGCATGTTGAAGGCCATCGCCATCTTGCTGCCTTCGAGCACGCCGGTCGCCTGCATGTCGCGTTCCAGCGCCGAGATCTGGTCTTCGTCGACGAATACCAGCAGATCGCCGGCGTGGGTGAAATCGACCTGAGCTGCGAAGAATGTCGCCGACATCACGCGTTGCCGGCGCTTTTCCGCGAGCCATGCCAGCGTGGTGGCGAGCAGGGTGCCGCCGACGCAATAGCCGGCGGTGTGAACCTTCAATTCGCCGGTCGCCTTCTCGATGGCATCCATCGCCGCGAGCGGGCCTTCCTTCATGTAATCGTCGAACGTCTTCTGGCCCAGCGCCTTGTCCGGATTGACCCACGATATCAGGAACACCGTGATGCCCTGCTCGACGCACCATTTGACGTAGGATTTTTCCGGCTTGAGATCGAGGATGTAGAACTTGTTGATCCAGGGCGGCACGATCAGGAGCGGCGTGCGCAGCACTTTTTCGGTGGCCGGCTGATACTGGATCAGTTGCATCAGGTCGTTCTGGAAGATCACCTTGCCCGGCGTCGTGGCGAGGTTGACGCCGACTTCGAGATTGGACGGGTCGGACTGGCGGATGCGCAGCGTGCCGCCTCCGGCGTTGATATCCTCGGCCAGCATCTTCATGCCGCGCACCAGATTGTCGCCGCTGGACGCCAGCGTCTCGCGCAGCACTTCCGGATTGGTGAGGACGAAATTCGACGGCGCCAGCGCGTTGGCGATCTGCTGGACGTAGAACTCGGCTTTTTTGCGGGTGTGCGGGTCGAGCCCCTCGGCGTCGCGCACCAGGGACTGCGCCCACTCCGTGGACAGCAGATAGGCCTGCATCACGAAGTCGAAGAACTGGTTTGACTTCCATTCCGGATCGGCAAACCGCTTGTCGCGCGGCGCCGGAGCGATCGCAGGCGCCGCCTCCTCGCCGAGCAGGCGGCGCATCGACGAGCCCCACAAATCGAGATAGGCCTTGCCGAGCTTCATCTGAAGTTCGGCGGAGCGTGTTTTATCCGACAGCCAATAGTCGGCTACCGTGCTGAAGGTTTTTATCACTTCGCCGAGTTCGGTCGGCGGCTTGTCCTTGGTTTCGCCCTCGCGCGGCTTGAGATAGGCCGCGAGCGCCTGGCCGCTGCTTTCCATCGCCTTCGCAACATTCATCGCGAACGCTTCCGGGTCGAAGGTTTTCGCAGTTCTGGTTGTGGTGCTGACGTCGTTCATGGCTCGACACTATAGCGTCATTTCAGGTTCGTCACGCCGTGATCGACCAGGCAGGTTTGCGGCAGGCCGCCTGATCCGGGGCTGCTGCACTGCGACAAAACGTCTTGGTTCGGTCATATTGGCGTCCCACCGGTACGATCTGTTGTTCAGGCTTTAATCGTTTGGCGCTACTGTCCCCGGTACAGCGCCGGCCGATGAAATAAGCATCAGGGCGGCAAAGGTTTCCGAGCGGAGAGGACCACGAGTTGATTTCGGCGGATCGAGTCAAAAGAATAGTGGTTGCGGGCGCGCTGCTGCTGGCGCTTCCGGCCGGCGGCTGTTCGACGTCGATTGCGGATTTGCCGCTGGTGGGAACTCCGGCCGATGCGCCGGCGCGGCCGAAGCAGGTCGGCGCTTACCCGGCCGTGCACGACCTGCCGCAGGACCGGCCGGAAAACGCGATGGACGCGGCGGAGCGCAGCAAGGTTTCGACCGAGCTGATTGCCGCCCGCGACCGCCAAGCCTCGATCGCCGCGGCCGAGGCCGCTGCCACGGCTGCAAAAAACCCGGCCGGGAAGTGACGGGCAGCGCGGTAACAGGTGGCGTCGGATGGCGTCCGTGATAAAAAGAACCTGATTCAACGGCCAAGCTTACAGCGAACCAGACCCGATAAGCGTCCGAATTCGCTCTAAATCACTGACCGAACGCGTTTCTCCTGCCAGTCGGGCCTGCCGTAGCCGGCTCCCGGAGTTTTGGACCCATGGAAGAATTCTACCGCATCCGCCGCTTGCCGCCTTATGTCTTCGAACAGGTCAACCGGGCCAAGGCAGCCGCGCGGAACGCAGGCGCAGATATCATCGACCTAGGCATGGGCAATCCGGACCTGCCGACGCCGGCCCATGTCATCGACAAGCTCAAGGATACGCTGGGCAAGCCGCGGACCGACCGCTACTCCGCCTCGCGCGGGATCACCGGCCTCCGCAAGGCGCAGGCGGCCTATTACGACCGGCGTTTCGGCGTCAAGCTCAACCCGGAAACCCAGATCGTAGCGACGCTGGGCTCCAAGGAGGGCTTTGCCAACGTCGCCCAGGCGATTACCGCACCGGGTGACGTGGTGTTGTGCCCGAACCCCAGCTATCCGATCCACGCCTTCGGCTTCCTGATGGCGGGCGGCGTGATCCGATCGGTTCCGTCGGAGCCGACGCCGCAGTTCTTCGAGGCGTGCGAGCGCGCCATCATTCACTCGATCCCAAAGCCGCTGGCGATCGTGGTCTGCTATCCATCCAATCCGACGGCCTATGTGGCGAGCCTCGATTTCTACCGGGACCTGGTGGCGTTCGCCAAGAAGCACGAGGTCTTCATCCTGTCGGATCTCGCCTATGCGGAGGTCTATTTCGACAACGATCCGCCGCCCTCCGTGCTGCAGGTTCCCGGCGCCATCGACGTCACCGTCGAATTCACCTCGATGTCAAAGACGTTTTCCATGGCCGGCTGGCGCATGGGATTCGCGGTCGGCAACGAGCGCATCATCGGCGCGCTGACGCGCGTGAAATCCTATCTGGATTACGGCGCCTTCACGCCGGTGCAGGTCGCGGCAACCGCGGCCCTCAACGGTCCGGAAGACTGCATCCGCGAGATGCGCGACACCTACCGTAAGCGCCGCGACGCGCTGGTGGAATCGTTCGGCCGTGCCGGGTGGGAGATTCCGCCGCCGAGCGCCTCGATGTTCGCCTGGGCGCCGCTGCCGCCGGCATTCAAAGACGTCGGCAGCATGCAATTTGCAACCCTGCTGGTGGAGAAATCCGGCGTTGTGGTCTCGCCCGGCGTCGCCTTCGGCGAGCATGGCGAGGGTTATGTACGCATCGCAATGGTGGAAAACGAGCAGCGTATCCGCCAGGCCGCGCGCGGCGTGCGCCGCTTCCTTGAAAGCGGCATCGAAACGTTGCACAACGTGGTTCCTCTCGCCAACCGGCGATAGGCATGATCCCGAAAAGCGGACTCCGGTTTTCGGGCCAGATCGTGCCTCAACAAGGCTTATTCCGGCAGGTTTTCGCGTTATGGTCGCACCCCTGAAAGTGGGTATTGCGGGGCTCGGCACTGTTGGCGCCGAGGTGGTCCGCCTCATTGAAGCGCAAAGCGGGATGCTGTCGGCCCGCGCCGGCCGTGCCATCCGCGTGGTCGCGGTGACCGCGCGTTCGAAAGCCAGGAAGCGCGGTCTCGATCTGCGCGGCATCACGTGGACCGCCGACGCTTTGGCGCTGGCCAACGATCCCGGCGTCGACTGCTTTGTCGAACTGATGGGCGGCTCCGGCGAACCTGCGCTCTCCGCCATCGAGGCCGCCTTGAAAGCCGGAAAATCAGTGGTCACGGCCAACAAGGCGCTGATCGCCAAGCATGGGCTGCGGCTGGCGGCATCGGCCGAAAAGCATGGCGGCGCCTTCAACTTCGAAGCCGCAGTCGGTGCGGCGATCCCGGTCATCAAGACGTTGCGCGAGGGCCTTGCCGGTACCGGCGTCAACCGCATCTACGGCATTCTCAACGGCACCTGCAACTACATCCTGACCCGGATGGAGCAGGAGGGGCTGTCGTTCGCCGAATGCCTGAAGGACGCCCAGCGGCTCGGTTATGCCGAAGCCAATCCGTCGTTCGACGTCGACGGTCACGACACCGCGCAGAAACTTGCGATTCTGGCCAGTCTCGCCTTCGGCACCAAGGTCGCGCAGGGCGCAGTCTACGTGGAAGGCATATCCTCGATCGCGCCGGCCGATCTGCGCGCTGCCGAAGACCTCGGCTACCGCGTCAAGCTGCTCGGCGTCGCGGTGCGGACCGCCAAGGGCATCGAGCAGCGCGTGCATCCGACCATGGTGCCGAAGTCGTCCTCGATCGCGCAGGTGATGGGGGTCACCAACGCCGTGACCATCGACGGCGAGGGCATTTCGCCGATTACCTTGGTAGGTCCCGGCGCGGGCGGGGCGGCGACCGCGTCTGCCGTCGTTGCGGACATTGCCGATATTGCGCGCGGCATTCGTGCCATGCCGTTCGGCCGCCCGGTGGCGAAACTGCGCGCCACCAAAAAAGCTCCGATGGAGCGCCATGAAGGCGGCTACTACATTCGCCTGATGGCGCGCGATCTCGCCGGCACCGCAGCGACGATCGCGACCCGCCTTGCGGAGCAGAAAATTTCCATTGAATCCATTGTGCAACGCCATCCCGATGGCGTTGACGCCAACGGCGCGGCGCGGAAACCGTCCCCGGTGCCGGTGATTCTGATTACCTACGCGACCAGCGAGGACGCGGTGCGCCGCGCCCTGCAGGCGGTGCAGCGAGACAAGGTCATCAGCGGACGTCCGCAGGTGATACGAATTGAGAAGAACTAGCGCAACGAACCAGCGCGTGATCCGAAAGGTCAGGCGCTTCGATGAAATGCTTCGGGCCATTGCCCGCTAAGATGCCTGAGGAGTTTATATCGATGTCGACCCAAATTTCCGTTCCGCAGCAGCTTTTGCTGGAGCGCATCCTGACCCTGGAAATCGTGCGGGTCACCGAGCGCGCCGCGGTGTCGGCGGCGCGGCTGCGCGGCCACGGCCAGGAAAAAGCCGCCGATCAGGCCGCCGTTGACGCAATGCGCCGGGAACTCAACAAACTTCCGATCGAAGGCACCATTGTGATCGGCGAGGGCGAGCGCGACGAGGCGCCGATGCTGTTCATCGGCGAAAAAGTCGGAATGAATGCCGGTCCGCAGGTCGATATCGCCGTCGATCCGCTGGAGGGCACCACGCTGTGCGCCAAGAACATGCCGGGCGCGATCGCGACCATGGCGATGGCCGACGGCGGCACGCTGCTTCATGCCCCCGACGTCTATATGCAGAAGATCGCGGTCGGTCCGGGCTACGCTAAAGGCGTGGTCGAACTCGATGCTACTCCCGCCGACAACGTCCGCCGCCTCGCCAAGGCCAAAGGTGTCGACGCTTCCGCCATCACGGTGCTGGTGCTCGATCGTCCGCGTCACGCCGATATCATCGCCGCGGTGCGCGGCACCGGCGCCGCCGTGCGCCTGATCACCGATGGCGACGTCGCCGGCGTCATTCACACCGCCGATCCGGACAACACCGGGGTCGACATGTATATCGGCACCGGCGGCGCGCCCGAGGGCGTGCTGGCGGCGGCGGCGTTGCGCTGCATCGGCGGGCAGATGCAGTGCCGGCTGATTCTCGATACCGAGGAGAAGCGGGAGCGCGCCCGCAAAATGGGCGTCACCGATCCGCGCTTCATCTACGGCATCGAGGACATGGCGAAAGGCGACTGCCTGTTCGCGGCAACCGGCGTCACCACCGGCTCGCTGCTGTCCGGCGTAAAGTTCCGCAAGGGCGTGATCGAGACCGAAACCGTGGTGATGCGCTCGGTGACCGGCACCGTGCGCTACATCAAGGCCGAACACCGCCAGTTCGAAAAATTCCACCTGGATTGAGTCGACCATGGCGGCCAATGTCCTGGTATGTGCAATTGGCGAAGACGAACGTGACGCGTGGAATCCGCTGTGGGCCGAATACCTCACATTCTACAAATCGACGCTGACGCAGGAGATCAGCGATACCACCTGGGCGCGGTTTCATGATCCCGGCGAGCCGTTATTTGCATTAGGCGGCTATGTCGACGGCCGGTTGATGGGGTTCGCGCATTATCTGTTTCACCGCTCCACATGGGCGCGCAACCGTTACTGCTATCTCGAGGATTTGTACGTGTCGGAACAGACGCGCAATCGCGGGCTGGCCCGCGCATTGATCGAAGAAGTCTACCGCAAGGCGGAATCCGCCGGCGCGAGCCGCGTGTACTGGCTGACGCAGTCGAACAACGCGCAGGCCCGCGCGCTGTATGACAAGGTCGCCGACAATCTCGGATTCATTCAATACCGGAAAGTGCTCTGACAGCGTCATTCCGCGGCGGGAGCGAAGCGAGCGAGCCCGGAATCCATCAACACGATCGGGATGATGGATTCCGGCCTGCGCCAGGAGGCGCATCCTGGAATGACGGAAAAATAGGAGTGAAACATGCCTGACGTATCCACCGTAAAAGCCCTCGTATTCGACGTGTTCGGCACCGTGGTCGACTGGCGCAGCAGTCTGATCGCCGATTTCACGACATGGTCGGCCACTCGCGGCATCACCGCGGACTGGACCGGGCTGGTAGATGGCTGGCGCGCGGTGTATGCGGCGTCGATGGACGAGGTGCGCAAGCACCCGGAGCGCGGCTACGTGATACTGGACACGCTGCATCGGCGGTCGCTGGAAAAACTGGTGGCGCAACATTCGATTTCGGGACTGAACGAGGCGGACCTGCATTATCTGACCATGGGCTGGCATCGGCTCCATCCCTGGCCGGACAGCGTGTCGGGCCTGACGCGGCTGAAAACAAAATACATCATCGGCCCGCTCTCGAACGGCAACGTCGCGCTGCTTACCGACATGGCAAAGTTCGCCGGGCTGCCGTGGGATCTGGTGCTGTCGGCAGAACTGTTCGAGCATTACAAGCCGGATCCGGAAACCTATCTCGGCGCGGCAAGGCTGCTCGGCCTGCCGCCGGAGCAGGTGATGATGGTGGCGGCGCATAATCACGACCTCAAGGCCGCGCAGAAACTGGGATTGAAGACGGCCTTCGTCGCGCGCCCGACCGAATACGGCCCGCTGCAGAAATACGATTTCGAGGCCAAGGGCGACTGGGATATCGTTGCCAAGGATTTCAACGAGATCGCGGGGCGGATGGGCTGCTAGGCTGCGCCGCATCCACCGCCGTCATCCTGAACAAGCCGCAAGGCGGCGTCTCCAAGGATGGAGCCAGGCACATGTTGCGGCCCATCCTTCGGGGCTCGCCGTGAAGAACGGCGAGCACCTCGTCAGGATCACGGCGGACGTGTTGCGCTTAAGATGATGGATTTAAGCCGCGGCGGTCTGCGCGAATCATTGAACTGCAGGCCGACCTGCCTATCTCCTGACCTAGCATGACACTCCCCGCATCCGCACTCCCGGTCGAATCGCCGCAGGCCTTTCTCGGCGTGTCGCTGTCGGCGACGGGAAAACTGTGGCGCGATCGGCTCGATCCGCGCGGGGCTGCGCGCGCGCTGGCGATTGCGCAACGCTATCAACTGCCCGAAATGCTGGCGCGGGTGCTGGCCGGACGCGACGTCGAGATCGACGCGGTGGCGGATTTCCTTGATCCGACCATCCGCAAGCTGATGCCGGATCCGCATACTGTAACGCAGATGGAAACCGCGGCGAAGCGTATCGCGGACGCCGCGATACGCCGCGAAAAGATCGCGATCTTCGGCGACTACGATGTCGACGGCGCAACCTCGGCGGCGCTGCTGGCGTGGCACCTGCGTCATTGCGGGCTTGACCCTTTGATCCATATTCCGGACCGCATCTTCGAAGGCTACGGTCCCAATGTCGAAGCGGTGCGGATGCTCGCGGAAAAGGGTGCGACGCTGCTGGTGACGGTGGATTGCGGCACCACCAGCCTGGAGCCGCTGGCCGAGGCCGGACGTCTGGGCATGTCGGTGGTCGTGATCGATCATCATCAGTGCGGCGACGAGTTGCCCATCGTCGAAGCCCTGGTGAATCCAAACCGGTCGGACGACCTTTCCGGCCTCGGTCATCTCGCCGCGGTCGGCCTCGTGCTGGTTACGCTGGTCGCGATCAACAGGGAATTGCGCGCGCGGGGATTCTGGACGGCCGAGATGCCGGAGCCTGACTTGCTCGGCATGCTGCATCACGTGGCACTCGGTACCGTGGCCGATGTTGCTCCCCTGATCGGCCTCAACCGCGCCTTTGTCGCCAAAGGCCTGATCGCGATGCGGCGGCGCGACCATGTCGGCCATACCGCGCTGATGGACGTGTCGCGGCTGAACGGACCGCCGGAGGCCTGGCATCTCGGCTTCATGCTGGGGCCGCGCATCAATGCCGGCGGACGGATCGGGCGCGCCGATCTCGGGGTGCGGCTATTGCTCGAGGGCGACGTCTCGGAAGCCGCCAGGATCGCCGCCGAGCTCGACCGGCTCAACACCGAACGTCGCGTCATCGAACAGATGGCGGAAGCGCAAGCCGAAGCCGAGGCGCTGGCGTCGCTTGGGCTGGAGGACAAGGGTGCGGTGATCGTGACGGCGTCGGAGGGCTGGCATCCCGGCGTGGTCGGGCTCGTTGCGTCGCGGCTGAAAGAAAAATTCTCGCGGCCTGCGTTTGCGATCGCGCTGGAGCCGGGCGGCATCGGCACCGGCTCGGGCCGTTCCATCTCCGGCGTCGATCTCGGCCGCGCGGTGCGCCAGGCGGTGAGCGACGGTCTGCTGATCAAAGGGGGCGGGCACGCCATGGCGGCGGGCGTGACCTTGCGGAAAGAGCGGCTGGCGGAATTCCGCGCCGCGATGGAAAGCGCGCTCGCCAACGACGTCGCCCAGTCGCGCCACGCCCATGAACTTTTCATCGATGGCGCGGTGAGCGCGCGGGCGGTAACGCCGGAGCTGGTCGCGACGCTCAATCGCGCCGGCCCCTTCGGCAGCGGCAATCCGGAGCCGGTGATCGCATTGCCGTCGCATCAACTGGTGTTCGCCGACGAGGTCGGACAAGCCCATATGCGGGTGCGGTTCAAATCCGGCGATGGCGCCATCGTCAACGGCATCGCGTTTCGTTCGATCGGGCAAAAACTCGGCAACGCGCTGGCCGAGCATCGCGGCCAGCCGCTGCATGTGGCGGGATGTCTCGCGGTCGACCGCTATCAGGGCGCCGAGCGCGTACAGTTGCGCGTGATGGATGTGGCGGCGCCGGATATGGGGCCGGCGGTGATCCGTTAGATCGCTGACCTTGTTTGGTCGTTGCGAGGAGCTGGTGCGACCAGGCAATCCATCCTGACGAACATGGACTGGATTGCTTCGCTTCCCCGCAGTGACGATGGATCAACCGCCCTGCCGCAACCGCGCCAGCACCTTCAATCCGCCATAACCGTCCGCGGGCCGCAGGCCGATCCTGGTCTGATAATCCTTCACCGCCTTCATGGTGTCGTTGCCGACGCGGCCATCGGTGCCGCCGGTGTCGAAGCCGGCTTTTGTCAGGCGGGTCTGGACTTCCTGGACTTCGGCCAGGGTCAAGGCACGCTCGGAGCCGGGAAACGGCTGGATGAACGGCGGGCTGCCCAGGATGCGGTCGCCGAGATGGCAGATCGCCAGCGCGTAGTTCATGGAGGGGTTGTAGCTGCGCACCGCATAAAAGTTCGGTCCCAGCAAAAACGCCGGGCCGCCTGATACGGGCACCCATAATTGCGCGCCGGCATTCGGCTGCGGAAAAGGCTCGCCGTCGGCTCGGGTGACGCCGGCACTGCTCCAGGCCGCATAGCTCCGGCTGCCGCTCGGGGCGGCGCCGGGCGCGCGTACTTCGTAGCCCCAATGCTCATTACGGTGATATTTGCCGCGATTGACCAGATACCGCGCGGTGGAACCGAGCGCATCGTCGGGCCTGCCGAACGGCGAGACGCGGCCGTCCTTGTCGTAGTCCATTCCGACATTGAGCCAGACCTCGGGCATCCACTGGGTATGCCCCATGGCGCCGGCCCACGAGCCGCGCATCTCCTCCGGCGTGCTCCAGCCGCGGTCGACGACCCGCAGCGCGTTGATCAGCTCGGTTTCCCAATAGGCGCGGCGGCGCGGCTCGTTCCACGCCAACGCCGCCAGCGAGGGGAATACCGGGCGCATGTGGTTCTGCTGCACCAGGGGATCGCCGAACGCGGATTCGACGCCCCACAGCGCCAGCAGCGTGCCGCGCTCGACGCCAAAATCCTGTTCGATGCGGGCGAATAGCGCCTGGTTTTTCCGCAACGCCTCCTTGCCGGCAATGATGCGCCAGTCCGAGACGCGGCGATTGATGTATTGCCAGATCTGTTCATAGAACTCTGGCTGGCGCTGCATCTGCTTGAACACGGTCATGTCCGGCTCGATACGGCCCATGACGCGGGTGTAGGTGGCGTCCGAGATGCCTTTGGCGAGCGCGCGGGCACGAAATCCGTCGCGCCATTGCTCGAAGCCGGGCGGTGCCGCGGCGAACGCCAATGCGGGATGCGCGAGCAGGGCACCAGCGCCGAAGCCGGATTGCAGCAGGGTCCGGCGGGTCAGCGATTTTCGAGAATCGATCTGGTTCATCGGTTCATTGTAATGGCCTGGAGGGTTCATTGGCAGAGGCCAATTCGCCGCTGGAACGCTGGTGTATTTGCTCCCGCAGCGTCGCAAACCGATGGATTTGGGTCAAATCGTGCCGATCAAACCTTGGTGCTTATCAGTTCCGCCGTTTGCCTTGCGGTGAGCATGATATTACATTTGTTGGAAGGCAGGTTCTCGGAGGACTTGAGGAATGACGCAATTTCAAGCCATCGCCATCCTTATGCCTGTCTTTGCACTCGTCCTCATCCTCGCTGTTGCCCACTGGACGCAATATCAGGCTCCGGAGAGCAATCCCGTTGAGTCAAAACCCGCGCAGCCTGAGTGCTAGCCGTGTCACAAAATCACGCTCCTCGCACCGATCGGAAAACCTTCACGCAACTGGCGCCCGATGCGATCGACGCCATACTCGCGCTCAACAAGCTTGCCGAGCATAACGGCCTCGACAAGCAATTGCTTGAATTGATCAAGTTGCGGGCCTCGCAGATCAACGGCTGCGCGTTCTGCGTGCAGCACCACATCCTCGTGTCGGAAACGCTCGGCGTTCCCATCGACAAGCTCAACCTGGTCGTGGTGTGGCGCGAGGCGCCGGTCTTTTCGGCCCGCGAACGCGCGGCGCTGGCGTGGACCGAGGCGCTGACGCTGGTGTCGCATGGCGTCAGCGACGAACTCTATGCCGAAGTCAGCGCGGAATTTTCGGAAAAAGAGCTGGCCTATCTCTCCACCGCGATCGCGGCTATCAATGTCTGGAACAGGATTGGCGCGCCCTATCGCTGGACGCCGCCGATGCGCAGGCAGGCGCCGCAGGCGAAGGCGTCGTAACGTCTCGCGCCCCGGATGCCGCGCAGCTCTTGCGGGCGGTGCGCTGCATTGACGTCGTTCCCGCGCAGGCGCTGCCGTGTTCACACATCTCCGCCGTCATTGCCGGGCTTGACCCGCGTATCCATCCGTCTTCGCAAGAGTCGTTTCGAAGGGGACGGATTGCCGGGTCAAGCCCTACTGGATGCACACATTTCGCCGTCATGCCGGCTTGTGCCGGGCATCCACGTCTTTCTTTCTGATGTGGAGCAAAGACGTGGATGGCCGGGACAAGCCCGGCCATGACGTTGAACGCGCTGCCCGGCGTTATCCGGGCATGACGTAGACCGCGCCGTCATTGAATCTACTGATATTTCATGGACGGCGAGGGCATGGGTCTCCGCCGGCGCGGAGACGACCGGCAGCGTGAGTGGCGTCAATCCTTGGCGCGTTCGACGTAGGACCCATCCTCGGTCATCACCACGATCCGCGTTCCGACCCCGATATGGGGCGGCACGTTGGTGCGCACGCCGTTGGACAGTTTGGCCGGTTTGTAGGATGACGATGCGGTCTGGCCCTTGGTGACCGGCTCGGTATCGACGACTTCGAGCGTCGCCCGCTGCGGCATCTGGATCGCCACCGGAATGGCGCCGTGCAGCGACAGTTTTACGGTCATGTTTTCCTGCAGATAGGGGGCGGCATTGCCGATGATGTCCTCCGGCACCTGAACCTGATCGTAATTGTCGTTATTCATGAAATGAAAGCCGTCGGCGTCCTTGTAAAGGTAGTTGAAATTCTGATCCTCGATGGTCGCCTTCTCCACCTGGTCGGTGGTCTTGTAGCGCTCCGACACCTTCACCCCGTCGCTGATTCGGCGCATTTCGATCTGGCTGACCGGGGTTCCCTTGCCGGGATGGATGTTCTCGGCGGTCAGAACCACGTAAAGCTTGCCGTCTTGCTCGATGACGTTGCCCTTGCGAATAGAACTGGCGATGACTTTCAAAGCTGTTTTTCCTGGATTTTGGGGGCGGGACCGATCCCGACAGGTATGTCCTGAAGTTGCCCGTCCCAAGGCCGTTGTGCCGGTTTCGGGCTGCAACATACTGATTTTGCCTGCGGACGCCAGTGTTTTACCGGCCGACGAGGCAGCCCGTTGAAGACCGGGATGGACCAGATGTCGCCGTGGTGGTCTCCGGCGCGTCATACCGATCGCCGGCCTTTTTTAGCCGCGCGGAGCGCCGTCACCCAGGCGTTGCGGACGTGGTTCGGCGAGCAGGGTTTTATCGAGGTCGAAACCGGCATCCTCCAGCTATCTCCGGGAAATGAAACCCATCTGCACGCGCCGCGGACCGAGCTGAGAGACAGCGCAGGACAACGCTCGGTACGCTATCTCAGGACCTCGCCCGAATTCGCGGCCAAGAAACTGCTGGCGGCGGGCGAGACCAAGATCGTCGAGTTTGCGCGTGTGTTTCGCGACCGCGAGCGTGGCGACCTGCATCTGCCGGAATTCACCATGCTGGAATGGTATCGCGCCGGCACCAGCTACGACGCCGTGATGGCGGACAGCATCGTCGTCATCGCCCATGCCGCGCAGGCGACCGGGATTGGCGAATTTTCGTTTCGCGGCAGCACCGCAGACCCATTCGCGGAGCCGCAGCTGCTGACGGTGGCTGCGGCATTCGAGCGCTTTGCGGGGATCGATTTGCTGGCCACCGTCAAAGACCGCCACGGCGATCGCGCCGCGCTGGCGCTGGCGGCAACGGATCGGGTGCGGGTGTCGGAGGACGACACCTGGTCGGATATTTTCAGCAAGGTGCTGGTCGAACACATCGAGCCGCATCTGGGGCAGGGGCGGTTGACGGTGCTGTTCGAGTATCCCGCGCCGGAAGCAGCGTTGGCGCGCGTAAAACCCGGCGATCTCCGCGTTGCCGAACGTTTCGAGGTTTACGCCTGCGGCGTCGAGCTTGCCAATGGATTTGGCGAACTCACCGATGCGCAGGAACAGCGCCGCCGTTTCGCCGGCGCCATGGACGAGAAGCAACGGCGCTATGGTGAACGCTATCCGCTCGATGAGGATTTTCTCGATGCGGTCGGCGCAATGCCGCAAGCGAGCGGCGTTGCGCTCGGTTTCGACCGGCTGGTGATGCTGGCAACTGGTGCTGCAAAAATCGATCAGGTGGTCTGGACGCCGCCGGCGGGTGATTCATGAGCAAGATCAATCGCAACGCCGTTCCGACGTTGCGGCATCCGTCGGAGCTGGTCGCGCACGGCTTTGCCGAGGCGAGGGCATTGTCCCATCTGGAAAAAGTCGCGGCGCGCTATGCGGTGGCGGTAACGCCGGAGATAGCGGCGCTGATCGACCGCGGCGATCCCGATGATCCTATCGCGCGGCAGTATATTCCAAGCGTCGATGAACTGACGGTGCATCCCGGCGAGCGCGCCGACCCGATCGGCGATCAGGCCCATTCGCCGGTCGAGGGCATCGTGCATCGCTATCCCGACCGCGTGCTGTTCAAGCTGGTACACGTCTGCGCGGTGTATTGCCGGTTCTGCTTCCGCCGCGAAATGGTCGGGCCGGGCCGGGAGACGGCGCTGTCGCAGCGGTCCTACCGCGGCGCGCTCGACTACATTCGCGCGCATGGTGAAATCTGGGAGGTCATTCTCACCGGCGGCGATCCCCTGATGCTGTCGGCGCGGCGGCTTAGCGAAATCATGGCCGATCTCGCCGCCATCGATCACGTCCGGATCATCCGGCTGCACACCCGCGTCCCCGTTGCCGATCCGGCGCGGGTCACCCCCGAGATGGTCGCTGCCCTGAAAATAGCGGGCGCCACGACATGGGTTGCGCTGCACGCCAATCATCCCCGCGAACTGACCGGCAACGCCCGCGCCGCCTGCGCGCGCCTGATCGACACCGGCATCCCCATGGTCAGCCAGTCGGTATTGTTGCGCGGCGTCAACGATAATCCGGCGACGCTGGAAGCGCTGATGCGGGCTTTTGCCGAATGCCGCATCAAGCCGTATTACCTGCACCACGGCGATCTGGCGCCGGGCACGGCGCATCTGCGCACCACGCTGGAGCAGGGCCAGGAATTGATGCGGGTTTTGCGCGGACGCGTGTCGGGGCTGTGCCAGCCGGAGTACGTGCTCGATATCCCCGGCGGCCACGGCAAGGCGCCGGTCGGTCCGAATTATTTGTCGTTTACGGACGGTGAAGCCCACCCCGAAGCACGCTATCGGGTCGTGGATTACTGCGGCGACGTTCATCTTTACCCTCCGAAGCCATGACCGGCGGAGAGTTGCAATGGCAGAGCCGGAGCCGCCGGAGGATCAGGACAACCGCACCATCGAGAACGCGGTGATGCTCGGCTTCTTCGTGGTGCTGGCGGCCGCGGGCATCTGGCTGCTCGGCACCATGGCCGACGTGCGCAAGGTGCAGGATTGCGCGGCACAGGGTCGCCGTAACTGCGCCTCGCTCGAAATTCCCGACCGGGTGCGCTAGACTGGAGTTGCTGATGAAGGAGGAGCGAATGCGATACCTGATCATGACGACGGCACTGCTGGCCGTGGCCGGCGGGCCGGTGACGGCGCAAACCGCAGGCACCGGGTCGGCGGCGGCGACAAGCTCGCAGCAAAGCCGTGAAGCTCCGAACGGCCATCGTCAGCCGCGCGCGGGCGACCTGCCGTCGGAAAGGAATCCGAGCGATCCGAACGATCCCCTCGGCAGGGAAAACGCCGCGCTCGAGAAAAAAATCAAGAGCATCTGCCGGGGCTGCTGAGCCGTCACGCCGCGTCGCGCGCCGCCAGTGCCATTGCGATCAGCGTGGCGCCGCCGAACAGCATGTTGATGCCCACCAGCAATCCCAGCGCCCACAGCGCCGAACCGGGCAATCCTGCGATGATGAAGCCGGCAACCAGGATGTCCATGATGCCGGCGGTAAGCAGCCAGCCCCAGCGTTCGGACAGTTCGTTGCGGTGCGCCAGCGCGTACATGACGGTGGCGACGCCTTCGGCCAGGAAATAAGCGCCGACGACGATGGTGAGGGTCAGCGTGCCCTGCACCGGCTGCGCCAGCAGAACGAGGCCCGCGCCGATCGCCAGCATGGCTGAAATCAGCGACCACCAGAAACCGGGCATTGCGCGCGCCCAGAAGGTCAGCACGAGGCCGGCGACGCCGCTGATCAGGAACATCCAGCCCAAGAAAATGGTGACGGCAAGGCTCGCCAGCGGCGGCACGATCATGGCCGCCAGGCCGAGGATGACGAGCAGAATGCCCTCGATCAGAAAGGCCTTCCAATGCCCGCGCACCGCGGCGCTCATTCTGGTTTGGAGGGCTGACACGTCCCGGGGAAGGGTCATTTGAATCTCCCGATGCCGCTGAGGAAAAGAGGCTGGCAGGCAACAATATATCCCGCAAGGAGGCGGCCGGGCCAAAATTGTTCACGCTGTTTTCAGCCCTGGCCGGGCGCCGACAGGCCGGATGCCGCGGTACGCAGCCGATTGCGGCCGAGGATATAGACCGCCGTCGTGAACACCAGCAGCGCAATGCCGGTCACGATCGAAACAAAACCGATGGGGATCAGCGCCGGCGTCGCACTCCGTCCGGGATCCACCAGCCAATGGTGGACCGACGACAGCATGAATGCCAGACCCGCAAACCCCGCACCACCGCCCGCCACCAGCAGCGCCCACATCCGGCGCAGGTTGCTCAGCCGTTCGCGCGACATCTCGGTTCGCGGCGCATGATGGCGACCGACCCGCCGCACCAGCCGCACCGCAAATGCGATGGTGCCGAACCCGATCAGCATGCCCGCGCATTCCAGCATCAGCCGGATCGGCCCCTCGATGTCGGGATTTTGCTGTAGCGTCAGCAGCGGGAAATCGAAACCCGAATGCAGCAGCACCGGCACCAGCAGGATCGAAATTCGCGTACTGACGCGCGCCCAGTCGCGGTGACGGCGGTGCGCGCCGAGCGCGGTGCCGGAGCGTGCGATCGCCAGATAGGCGCCGGCGATGATTCCGAGCGCGCCGTGAAACGGCACCGTCAGCACGCTGCGCAACACCGCCAGCGACCGCCACATCTCCGGATGCTGTACGAGATAGGCGAGGTTCTCGTACGCGGCAAAGCCGAGACCGGCCGCAGCGCCGTAGACCACGGTTTCCATTGGATCGGCAAACCGCCGGCGCTGCCACGATACCGCGACGATCACCAGGACCTTGACCATTTCCTCCGGCGCGGCAACGCCGAAAACCGAGCGCAAGGCCAGCGCGAGCCGGGGGTTATCGGTGACCGCCAGCACCGACATGAACGGCGCGCGCGCAGCACCCAGCAGCGAAATACTGGCGGCACCGAGCAGGAATGCGGTCCAGACCTGCAGCGGCGGCCCGGGCCGTTCCTCGGCGGCGATCACCAGCCATAGCAGCAGCAGGGCCGGTGCGATGGCGGCGGTGCCGATGACGGTGGGGAGGGATTCGAGCAGATGCATGGGCAGGGAAATATGACCGGATTTCTTGGAACGCGCGATGCTGCGAACGCCGGCAGAATTAGGTCTGGACCTGGTCCGGTTTTGCGGCCGCGGTCCTTCGCTGGCGAGCCTCGAAGGCCTTTTCCATATCCCACGCCCGTTGCAGGCGCCCGGGATCGGTCTGAGCCAGCAACCTGCGCCAGGCTGCCGCAAGTGTTTTGAAGCTTTCGTCGCGGTTGGCCGCAGTCCCTTCGGCCCATTCCGGCAGCGCCATCGGGATGATGATGCTCCAGATCCACCTCGTTCCGTCGAGGCGGACCCGGCCGATCGAATGCCCGTCGAACTCAAGGACATAATCGTCCTTGACGTCGGGCCACCGCAGCTTGGCGCTGATGGTAATCTTGGCTGACATGCACTCCACCAATAAAGGCCGCGCCGGAAACCGCGGCTGTTCCATTTATCACGGATGACGGCGTTTCAGGCAATCGATGTATCGCGCTGCGATCGGGGCGACCAACGTCGCACGCCGGTCTCGCCGGCAGAAAGGGCGGCGCGAGCCGGTTTCGGCTGTCAGTCGGAAATTCGGGTCAGGAACGCCTTAAAACAGAGCGAAGGTGCTTCGGCGGCCGTGCCTTCGAAGGTCGCAAATTCGCCCTTCGCCGATCCCTGGCAATCGATTGTCACGCGGTCGAGGCCGAAAACCGGCGGATGGTTGGGATCGTGCGTATGGCGCATGCTGGAGACGACCGCGGTGATGGTGTTGCCGTTCTCCTTGAAGGAGCCGACATAGGCGAATGCAGAATTCCCGCCATGCAGTTTGCCGTCGGCGGCGTAGAGGATGCCAATTGCCTTGCGCCGGGGGGTCTTGAATTCAACCTTGTAAAGTCCCTTGAACATGATCGTTCCTGCACAGCGTAACCGTATCCGACGCAACGTAGCGGCAAATAACCTAATTTCTCGTTGAATTGACCAGAACAAGCACGAGGGGGTTGCCGGATGGCTGAGGCGCTGGCACCTGGCTGCTCCGGGGCGGCGTCGGCACGGCAACAGCGGATGGTTAATGCCCGGTGCGGACCGGCGTTCAAATGCGCGCGAAATCGCGGCGGGGTTGTTTAAAATTCGATGCTTATTGTCGTTGCAACAAGGCGTTGGGGGAGATAATGAACATTCAGATCAGGCATTCGGCGCTTTATCCGAGCAGCCGCCGCGCTTTGGCGGCACAAGATATTCTTATGGTTTCGGCGTTCGGAATTTGGGCGCTGGTGCTGGGCCTGTCGCCAGTTTTGGTTTTCCACGCGCTGACATAGCGGCTTGCTTCGGACATTGACCGGTCTGTTGGTGCCCGATCGTGCCATTGACCCCGGAGGTGGGAATGGGCTGGTTCGGTTGGCGGTCCGCGAAAGCACCGGTGGTTGCGGACAAAGCCGTGCTGTCCGGCCCACGGGCCATCCTCGAAGACCTTGCCAAGCGCGTCCCGCGATATGTCGATGACGCCGATCAGGGCAGGCTGACCTATCCCGCCTGCAGACAATCCATTTCGAGCGCCGCCGATGTCCGCGCCGTCTGGGATCACACCCGGCTGGAAGCCATGCGCTACCTGACAATGGTCCCCGGCCATGGAATCGATCTGCTAGTCGAGCCGGCTCGGCAGTCCGACATGCTCGATGCCTTTCTCCGGCAGCAACCGCATGGAGATACCGTAATCGATTTCACCGGATCCTCAATGAACGACGTCGCCATTGCGGTTTTCGCCGGCTTCAACTGGCTCAATCACTGCGCGGTCCTGGCCGGGGTCGATCGCGACAGAGTTTCAGGCACGCTGCACCACTTCAGGAAGCTTGTCGTGCTCGCGCAGCAATGGTGGACAACGGAGGGCTCCGGTCCGCGCTGCCGCCAGATGCTGGCGAATGGCGAGAAGCCGCCGCTGATGCTGGTCCTGGTATGGACCGACTATACCCGGCTTGCACGAGAAGTCGCCGCAGCCGCACTCCGCCGCGCGATCGACAGCGGCGCGGCGTCTGGGGATCCGGACGCGCTTGCGCAGACACTGGCCCGGCTTGGACGCACCGATGATCCAAGCGATCTGATCGGGCCGGCAAAGCCGGACCCGTCGGCGCGCAATGACGATTCAACAAAACGCATCATGCTCTAGACGCGGGGCGAGGGCGGCGCTTCGTTCCCCAGCCGCGGATATTCTCATTTGGGCGTTGATGCGCGCCCTCGCTGCTCACGTCGGCATATGCGGATGAGCCGGGGTCGAAGGGATGGCTGCGGGCTGATTCCCATTCCATTAAAATTTTAAGCGTTCCCCGAACCGGAAATTCACGCGGCTGCTGTATGCCTTTGCAGCATCGTCATTCGAAACGCATGTGCGGTCTGGTTTGGAGAGAGTCCCATGAAAACCCTTTTTGCCATCGCGATGTCCGCTGCCGTTCTGGCGTCGTGGAGCGCGCACGCGGAAACCACGGTGTCCACGGTTTCGACGAGCTGCAAGAGCAGCGCCTACGGCCCGTCGAAATGTACGACGACGACCACCACGGGCAGCGGCTCGGAGTCGACAAATCAGAGGCAGATGAGCATCGTGGAAGAACGGATTTACCGGGAAGAGAAGGAAGCCCGCATTCGCAAGTGGGAAGAATTCTGCAAGCCCACCAGTTTTATCGACGATATGGGCATTACCCGGCTGCGCTATGCCAAGGCCGGCTGCGATCTCGGCCGCAGCGGCGAGGGCAGCGGTCCGGTTGCGGAAATGCGATGACGCTGCACCGGAGTTTCAGGCGGAGGCTTGAATGCCGCGTTATTCGCTCCGACCGAACTCGCAGCCCTTGCGCGCGTAAACCAGCCGGATCACGCCCTCGCTGTCATAGGTGCGGGCCGGCTTGCAAAACTCTTCCCATTTCCTGATGCGTTCCTGCTTGGCCGCTTCGTCTTCGGCTTCGCGCGCGTAATCGCGCGGAGGGTCGGCAAGCACCTGGGTCTTGCAGGTCGAACCATAGAACCTGCTGTAGGTGCAGGTGGTATTGATGTCCCATGCCTGTGCCGAACCCGACATGAGGGCGAGAACTGCGAACGCATACAGGGTTTTCATGGACGCTACTCATTACGGTTAGCAAAGTCTTACCGAGGATGACGCTAGCGTCCTGAAGGGCCGTCGCGCAACGAGACTCGCGGGTTAAGCTTGATGTCCGCACTGCGGGTTAATTCTGGAACCGGGCAGCGAAAAACAGCGCTCGACGGCGGCCGGACAGGCGCGCGTCAAGATCGCGCGCGCATTCGGCGGTTGCTTTGGCAAACGCGTCCAAGGTCCGGCGATCCGTTGGTCACGGGTGTCCGTTGAATGCGAAGTCTTGATGAAGGTTGGCGCTCCCTAGCGGAATCGAACCGCTCTCTCCACCGTGAAAGGGTGGCGTCCTAACCGATAGACGAAGGGAGCGAAAATGCCGGTTTACCGCGACCGGGCTAGCCGCAAAAAACCGCCGTTTCGCACGTGCCGCAACAGATATGGCCGCTAAATCAACGCATTAAACCTGCGGCGACGGCGGGCCGTGACCACACATGCAAGCCACGGCGCGCGAACGTATAGTGGCGTTTGTCCGGCCGGGCAAGCCGTCTCCGCTCCGGTTTTTGTCGCTGGCCGAGCCGGTTCGACCCCCGGCCATCCCTTTCGATTTTGCCTGCGGCCGCAACGTTTTCTAAAACCTATGCCGGTAGCAATCAGAAGCCCTCAGGAGTGGCGAAGATGGCAGCAGCCCCCAAGAAGCGGGAAGCCCGCAAATCAATCCGCCAGTCCGGATGGATCATCCTGGATGGCGGTTTCGCCGCGCGTCCGTGCACCGTACTCGATCTGTCGTCGGCAGGTGCAAAGATCACCATCGACGATCCGCAGGCGGTGCCGGCTAAGGTACGGCTGGCATTTACACGCGATGCCCGCACCGGACGCACCTGTGAGGTGATCTGGCGCCGGGGCAAGGCGCTCGGGGTCAAGTTCGTCCGGTAGTAAAAGCGCCTCGCCCGCGATAAAAGCGCAGGATGCGAAACACGTTCCTCGTTATCGTCCTTGCAATGTCGTCGGCCTCATCGGCGTGGGCGCAGCAATCCGGCGACCGCAGGCCGCACAAGCCCGCCGTCACATTGCCGCCGCGTCCGGCCAAGCCCGCCGCAAATCCATGCGCGGAATATGGCGCCGGCTTTGTCCGGATCGAGGGATCGTCGACCTGTATGAAGATCGGCGGCAGCCTCAGCGTAGGGGCAGGCGGGTCGCGCTAAGCGTTTCGGAAAACGAGGGCCGGTTGCAACTCGATATCATTATTCCCGTGCTGATGAGCTGCGCGCTGCTGTGGTGGGTCGGCCGCGCAATGACCTGGACCGCGCGGTTGACGGTCGCCGTCGTCACGCTGGTGCTGATTGCCTGTGTTCTGCTGTTCGAGCGAACGGGCCGCTGATATTCGCGGCCGTCATGTCATCGGCGGCGCTAGAAACTTCCGGAAGCCCGGCCGGGTCGCGAATTGCGCGAACCACCGCTCCAGATGCGGCAGCGCCGGCTTGCTGATGCCTTCGACGCCGAACCAGCGGCGCGCATAGGCGCCGAGCGCGATATCGGCGAGTGTGAAGTGCTCGCCTTCGATGAATTGCCGTGCCGCCAGTTGGGCCTCAGGAATCCGCCACACCGCCGCCTCGGCGTCTGCGTCCTTCTGCACCGCGGCCATGTCGCGTTTTTCCACCGGAGTCCGGACCAGCGCCCAGAATACCGGCCGGTCCACCGGCTGCAGCGTGGAGAGCGTCCAGTCGAGCCAGCGATCGACAGCGGTGCGTTGCTTCGGCGCGACGGGGTAGATGGCCGAACCTTGTCCATAGGTCAGCGCAAGATACCGCATGATCGAATTGGATTCCCACAGCACGAAGTCGCCGTCCACCAGGGTGGGCACGCGGCCATTAGGGTTCATCGCCAAATAATCGGGATCGGTATTGCGGCCGAACGCCATGCCGGCGTCGATCCGCCGGTAGCTGAGGCCCAGCTCTTCGGCGCACCACAGCACCTTCTGAACATTCACCGAATTGGCGCGGCCCCAGATCGTCAGGTCTTGCCGGTCGGTGGTCGTCACGTTTGTTTTCCCTTGCTGTCTTGATTGCCGCTCATAGCGGATTTTTCAAGGGAAAAGGGTTGAGGCGGGAAATAAATCAGGCTCCGCCGCAGACGGAGCCTGATTCATCGAGCAACCCGGCCTGCCTTGCAGGCGACGGCCGTCAACGGCCGAAGAACAACCATAGCAGGATGATGATCGGAATAGGCACACCCAGCAGCCACAGCAAAAGTCCGCGTCCCATTTTCGCCTCCATGAACCAATGTCGCATCAAAGAACGCAAAGCGATGCCGCGGGTTCCACGGGCGTGCACCAGATTTGGGCAAACTTTGCCTGGCTACCAATGTCCGGTGTTCGGCATCGAGATCCAGGGCTCCGCTGGAGGCTTTGCGTCGCCCTTTTGCAGCAGCTCGATCGAATGCAGATCCGGCGAGCGTATGAATGCCATCTGACCGTCTCGCGGCGGACGATTGATGGTGATGCCCAGCTTCATCAGCCGGTCGCAGGTGGCATAGATGTCGTCGACCTCGTAGGCGAGATGGCCGAAATAGCGGTCCTCGCCGTATTTTTCCTCCTCCCAGTTATAAGTCAGTTCAACAAGCGGCGCACCGCGCCCGCTCGATTGCTTGAGCAAACCCTCGTCTTCGGAAGCGCACAAGAACACCAGGGTGAATTTTGCCTTGTCGTTGTCGACCCGCCGGACCTCCTTCAAACCGAGCGCGTCCTGGTAGAATTTCATTGCGGCGTCGAGATTCCGAACGCGCAGCATGGTGTGGAGGTAACGCATGGTGTCGTCTCCCTGACCTGATCGCAGAATTATCATTGGGCCGTGCGGCGCATTCCATAGCAGTAAAATGCAGCAAAGGGCAGGGCGATGCGCGCGGGTATGACGATGTCTCAAGAGAAAGCCGCCGGTCGGCCTGAGCGATTGTACGGTGTATGGTTAGGATGTCTGCCGACCCGCCCCGGTCGGACATTCTCCATCGTGGTCGCGTAATACTGGTCAGGCTCGCGCTGGAATTTTTCCTGGGTGGCTCTGAAGCTTGCCACGCGCGATGCGATTTCCTAGCGCTCTACGGCTAGTCTGTCTTGTGTCGGCATGCTGATCCTTATCGATTCCTGCCCGTCATTCGGGACCGGGATCGAGGCGTGAATGGGATGGGCGGCGGATAGCGCAAGATGTGCCGAGATGTGCCGAGCCTCCCAGCAGCGAGCGGCCAATCGCTAAGTTCGGTTTCCGTCGGAAACGCGAAAGCCCCGCTGGGGATGGAGCGGGGCTTTCTACGAGATAGAGCAAAGGGGGGTTGCTCCGCCATGATAACGTTCAGGGGCGGGCGGAGTTCCCGGGCGATGCGCGGGCTTTTGAAATAATCGCGTTGTAGTGCTCTTCGCGCTGGAGCTGGAATTTCTGCTGATGGGCCTTGAAACTGGCCACCCGCCGCTGGATCGCGGCGCGTTCGGAGATGGTTAGATCACGGGCAACGACCTCAAGCGGAGGCAGTTTGGGCGGCTCGACCGGCCCGGAAGGCCCGCCATGCGCAGAAATAACCGGCTCAGTCCGAGCAGGCCTTGCCGCGGCGACCCCCTCCACAAACGCCAACGTCTGTTCGATCAACTGGTCGCGCTCACGCATCCATCGCTTCATTCTGCATACCCCTGAATTGCCGGAAACATATCACCGGAGGTTGATGCGAAGATCAACGGATTTCCAGGGTCCGGCGAGAGATCGGCCCCGCACGTGGCCCGTCGGCCACAGCATGCCACGCTTGACGCGTCACGGGACACACCATGCAGCCTCGCGTCCTGAAGGATGACCGAGCGTCATTGCAAAAATTTCGCCGCGCCATTCCGACAATTTCAACCATCCAATTTATTCAACTACGGCGTGCTGTAATTGGGTTTCAAAGGCCTTTATAAAGCTATGCCATTTTCATCTGGAGTGTGTAATGCCACCGACCAATGTCAAGAACCTTTCCGTATCCCAATTGCTCGCGATGCGGGCCGATATCGACAAGCTTCTTCAGTCGAAAAAGACCGAATTGCAGTCCCAGCTCGCGCAGATCGGCGGCGACGGCCGCATGGTCCGGAAGGCCGGCTCGGTGAAGGGGACCAAGGTCGCGCCGAAATACCGGCATCCCAAGACCGGCGAAACGTGGAGCGGCAGGGGCGGCACCGCCGGATGGCTGGCACAGGAAATCAAGGCCGGAAAGAAGCGGGAAGATTTCCTGATCGTAAAGCCGGAAAAGAAACGGGTCAAAGCCAAGTAACCTCGCGTTCCTCTATGTGCGCTGCAACCGCCCGCCGGCGCCGGGTGGTTCGCTGCCGTTGCATTGCAAATGTTCGGCGTGCCTTGCAGACTATGGTCGTTACGATCGTTCACGGGCCCGGACCAATTCCAGATGATCGCGTCAGATCTTCGCGGCGGTGTGGAAAAGCTTGGCGACATGATCGCCGAGGCAAAAGTCATCGTTCCCTTTACCGGGGCCGGCATTTCTACCGAATGCGGCATTCCGGATTTCCGCTCGCCCGGCGGGATTTGGACCCGCAACCGCCCAATTCCATACGATGAATTCGTTGCCAGTCAGGACGCCCGTGACGAAGCATGGCGGCGGCGTTTTGCGATCGAGCCGACCTTTGCCGCGGCAAAGCCGGGCCGCGGCCATCGTGCGCTGGCGGCGCTTTATAGAGCCGGCAAGATTCCCGCTGTCGTGACCCAGAACATCGACAATCTGCATCAGAATTCAGGCTTCGCCCCCGACCACGTGATCGAACTCCACGGCAACACCACCTATGCGCGCTGCATCGGATGCGGCGAATCCCATGGCCTCGCCTGGGTCAGGGAGCGCATGGATGCGACGGCCCATGCGCCGGACTGTCCGGCCTGCGGCGAACCGGTGAAGACGGCGACCATCTCGTTCGGGCAGGCGATGCCGGAAGACGCGATGCGGCGGGCCGCTCAACTTGCTCAGCATTGCGACCTGTTCCTTGCCATCGGTTCGTCGCTGGTGGTCTGGCCGGCCGCCGGATTTCCGATGCTGGCCAAAAACTGCGGCGCCAAGCTCGTGATCATCAACAACGAGCCGACCGAACAGGACGACCTCGCCGACCTCGTGATCCGCCACGATATCGGGGAAACCCTCGGCCCCTTCATGGGCAACTGATGCCGAAATGATTCGCAGCCGCGCAAGACTGTTCATAGGTCCGGACAAAAATGTTTTTTGTCTATGCGGCGCAGGCGAGAGTGTTATCTTCGATTCGCAAGATTCGCGTTGCGTCATCATGAATTGTCATGGATGGGCGCGTGTTTCGGCGCTGTCGCAGAAATGGCAGGCCGCAGAAGACGTGTGGGGTCCGGGGTCATGGGGTCGGACGGATTTGAGTCCAAAAAGCTTGGAAGCGCCGCGCTGAGCGGGACCGCACCGTCAAGGCTGGGGCCGAATGAATTTTCGGGGGCCGACCGCGACGTTGCGAGTGATGCGTTTGCAGGCCTCGGCGACGCCGCCGCCAACCTGGTCGAGATCAGCGGCGTCATTAAATGGTTTGACGCGTCAAAGGGCTACGGCTTCATCGTGCCCGACAATGGCTGGCCCGACGTGCTGCTGCATGTCACGGTGCTGCGGCGAGACGGCTATCAGACGGCTTATGAAGGCGCGCGCCTCGTCTGCGAGTGCGTGCAGCGCGCCAAGGGTTATCAGGCCTTCCGCGTCGTCTCGATGGACGAATCCACCGCGATCCATCCGGCGCAGATGCTGCCGCCGCGCACCCACGTCAGCGTCACCCCGACCAGCGGCCTGGAACGGGCACAGGTCAAGTGGTTCAACCGGCTGCGCGGCTTCGGCTTTCTGACCTGCGGGGAGGGCACGCCCGACATTTTCGTGCATATGGAGACCCTGCGCCGCTTCGGCATGACCGAACTGCGCCCCGGCCAGTTCGTGCTGGTCCGGTTCGGACCCGGTTCCAAGGGCATGATGGCTGCCGAGATCCAGCCCGAAACCGGCTCGCCGGGCCTTTCCTCGCATTGATCACAATCCCGCGTTCTGAAGCCAAGCCGTCATTCCAGCGCGCAAACCGCATTGCGCTGCGTCACTGCGGTCTGGTAATTGCCACGCTCCGGTCAGGTCCCGCCGTGCGGCGGGTGCGGACGAATTTCGGATTTGCTGTTCATGGGATTTCATCTTGTCGGCCGGACTATCAGGTCATGGGTCGCGCTGGTCGCCGTGACCGCGGCGCTCGCATTGATCGACGTCGAGGCGCATGCGGCGAGTATCCAGCCGCTCGAGATCGTCACCAAGTCCGGGGTGCACGTCTTTTCGGTCGAGATGGTGACCACCGAGCAGGAGAAGGAAACCGGCCTGATGTACCGCAAGGAGCTTGCGGATGGAAAAGGCATGCTGTTCGATTTCTCGCCGGAGCAGCCGGTGTCGATGTGGATGAAGAACACCTATATTTCGCTCGACATGATTTTCATCCGGGCCGACGGACGGATATTGCGGATTGCCGAGAATACCGAGCCGCTCTCCACCAAGATCATTCCGTCGGGCGGTCTGGCGAAAGGCGTGCTGGAAGTGATCGCGGGCACGGCGCGGAAATACGGCATTGCACCGGGCGACCGGGTGGCGCACCCGTTATTCAACGGACGCTGAAACAGCCGCCGTCAACGCTATCGCAATTTGAGAATGGTCGGGGCAGCTGGATTCGAACCAACGACCTGCAGTACCCAAAACTGCCGCGCTACCAGGCTGCGCTATACCCCGGATTACTTAAGGATTGCCAGGAAACACCGTCGATACACGTTTGATGCGGCGCCAGCAAGGCGTCGAGACGGCCTGGCCGGCCGCGCAAACGAAATCAGGTGCGGCCGGCGACCGGCGCGCACCTGATTTGTGGTCTATCCCGGATCGGCGCGAATGACGCGCGGATCAGCGGATCATCAATACGGGCAGATGGTCCGGCCCCAGCGCGGGCTCCAGTAGCAGCCTACGCCATATATGCCGATGCCGCGGCCCCAGCCGCGACCGCGATAGCCACCGCCACGGACAATGCCGCCGCCCCGGCCGCCGCCGCGGAAACCGCCGCCACCACGTCCGCCGCCACCACGTCCGCCGCCGCCACGACCTCCGCCGCCGCGGGCGTCCGCCGACGTGCTCGATGCGGTCAGTAGCAGCGTCGAAGCACCGACGATGCTGACCATGTAAACGCAGACCAGCGCAAACGTTGCAAGGCAACGCGTGAGCAAGTTGCGAGGGGTTTTCTGTGCCATTTGGATCTCCCGGTCCGCAAAGCAGTTCGACATGGCGGACTCTTCCGTCGTTCGACTGCCAAGCCTTGTTTCAGATGCGTGCGACTAGATCGTTAACGTAAAACAAAGTGGGCGCGCTTCCACAAATCAGGATAGAGCGAAGGCGCGCTTCCGGTCAAGTAAGCCGAGTTGCAGAATGCTGGTTCCAGCATGGAAAACAGATATTTAAGACATGTTGCTCTGCAACATTCGTTCACCTTCATGAATAAACGATTTTTCCATTTAGCGGCTCTCGCCAAACATCAGGTGGCAGCCTAAGACCAGACGAACTCCGCCATCGACTTGATGAATGCAGAAACTGTCCATGTCCAACCAACACACCTATGTCCTCGGCCTCAACACCTACGACCACGACGTGAGCGCTTGCCTGCTGCGGGACGGCGCGATCGCCTTCGCAATCGCCAAGGAGCGCATCACGCGCGAAAAACATGCCAGCGGCTTCTACAGGGAGGTCATCGAATATTGCCTGGATGCTGAAGGCATCACGCTCGATGACGTCGATCTCGTTGTCCGCAACTGCTACATCCTGCCGGTTGCTGAAATGGAAGATCGGCTGGTCTATCAGGACATGCCGGGCTTTCTGCCCGAATACGAACGCGCAGACGTCGCCAGACATCCGCTGTATCGGTCGCATTCGCCCAAGGTGGTGACGATTTCGCACCATCTGGCGCATGCCTACAGTGCTTTCGCCGTCTCGCCTTTCGAGGAAGGCGTCGTGATGGTGGTCGACGGCGTCGGCAGCTACCGGTCGGATGTCTCCGAGCCATATCCGGCCGCCGACACGGCCACGCCGCTGGCGCGGGAGTCGGAGAGCTACTATCGGTTCAGCGGCTCCGGAATCGAATGTCTGAAGAAAGTCTGGATGGAGCCGGATCGGGGCTTCCTCAGCGACGAGTTCTACAACATGCCCGGTCTCGGCGCGTTGTATAGCCGGGCCTCGTCCTACATTTTCGGCGACTGGAATAAATGCGGCGAGCTGATGGGGCTGGCTCCGTATGGACGCCGTGAGCAGATAAAACCGCTGCTGGACATCGCCGATAATGAATTGCGTGTGCCGCGCTGGTCGGCCGAGTTCAACCAGCCTTATGTCATGGACAGCGGCGGAAAATGGGAAACCAGCCGCTCGATGCGGCACTGGGAGGATCTCGCCTGGCGGGTTCAGGACGATACCGAAAAGGTGCTGCTGGCGCGCGCCCGCTGGCTGCGCGAAACCACCGGCGCCAAAAATCTTTGCATCGCAGGCGGCGTGGCGCTGAACTGCGTCGCCAATGGCCGGATTGCACGGGAAGCCGGATTTGAGAATGTCTGGATCCAGCCCGCAGCGGGCGATGACGGAATCGCGATCGGCTGCGCTGCCTATGGCCAGCTCGAGGTTTTGAAGCAGCCGCGTTCATTCGTCATGAAGCAGTCTTATGTCGGCAAGCCCTATGCCGAACAAGACATCGACAAGGCCCTGCGGAAATTCCTGGTGCGGATCCAGACCACCGCGGTTCGCAGCGACGACATCTGCCGCGACACCGCAAAACTGCTGGCCGAGCAGCGGGTGATCGGCTGGTTTCAGGGCGGGTCGGAATTCGGCCCGCGCGCGCTCGGCAATCGCAGCCTGCTGGCGGACCCGCGCAAGGCGGAAATGAAAGACATTCTCAACAGCCGGGTCAAGCATCGTCAGCCGTTCCGGCCATTCGCGCCGATCGTCCTCGCCGAGCGGGCGCAAGAGATATTCGAAGGCGAGGAAGATTCTCCCTTCATGCTGATTGCCAAGCGGGTCCGCGCCGAATGGCAACACAGGATTCCGGCCGTCGTTCATGTCGACGGGACCGCGCGGGTGCAAACGGTATCGCACGACACCAATCCGGCCCTGTATCGCCTGCTCAAGCAGTTCGAGGCGCTCACCGGCGTGCCGGTGCTGATCAACACGTCCTTCAACGTCAAGGGCGAGCCGATCGTGGAAACGCCGCGCGATGCCGTGATCTGCTTTTTGACCACCGGCATCGACAACCTGGTGCTGCATGACACGTTGATCGCCAAAAACGCGCTTCATACGATCGTGGCGCCGCTGGTGCGCGTCTATACCGACGTGGCCACGCTGGTAATGGCCGGCGCGCGGGCGCCCTAGATCGCGACAGGGTTGCCTCCTGATGCGGGCAACCCTGTTCGTTGAACGCGGGGATCGCCATAAAAACCACATTCCAGAGAACTAGATCGCCTCGCGACGTTCGGCCGACCGCTCTTCGGTTGTCATCGTGTTACAAAATATTTCCAGGAGGAGTTTGATGATCAATCTCAAATACGCGGTTGTCGGACTGGCTGCGCTTGGCGGCGCAGCGCTCGGTCCCGGTAAGGCTTCGGCGATGCCGAACGGCATGCCGGCGGCCGTTCGGCCGTCCAACATCGAGAACGTCGTGATGGTCTGCAATGCGTGGGGCCGTTGCTGGTGGCGACCGAATTATTATGTCGCTCCCACGGTTTATCGGTATGGCCATGTCGGCCCGCGTTATCACGGCCATCGGCGGGGCGGGGGACGCCGCTGGTAACGGTACCGAATCCGGGGGAGGGCGCTTGCCCTCCCTTTTATTTGGAGGCCGGCTTCAGCAGCGGCTTGTCCTGTTGCTTCGACCAGGAAATGTAATAGGCGACTGCGGTCATGATCGCGATTCCAGCGACGCTGACGCCGATTTGCGCCCACACCGAGCCGTAGCTCAACGCCAGTACGAAGTGGCCGACGAAGGAGAGAAAGACTCCGACGCAGAACACGGCGAGCGATTGCTGGCCGCATTTGATCACCGGATCGAAGATTTTCCACTCCAGACCGGGCCAATCCTTGCGCACGAATCGCGTCGTCAGAACCACGATGACGACGAAATGCAGGAATCGGTACCAGGCGAGATTGGTCTTGTCGTTCGGATTGAAGGTGTCATAGAGCCAGTGCGGGAACAGCGCTCCGAAATCGGCGAACTTTCCGGCAAATGTCATGACCATCGCCAGGATCAGATAGGCGATGCAGAGGTAGAGGGTGATCGGCAGGTCGACGATCCTGCGCGACTTCACCGCGCCGCCGAGCGCGCACCATGAGCCGAACACGAACAGCAATTGCCAGCAGAACGGATTGAAGTACCATGTCCCGCCGGGATAGCCGGCGAGATTCCAGCCGACCTGCCGCGCCGCCAGCCACAATGCGATCGATGCCAGCATGGTCAGGTCGGGCTGGCGCAACATGATCCACAGCACCGGCGGGAAAAATCCCATCAGCACAATATAAAGCGGAAGCACGTCAAGGTTGAGCGGCTTGAATTTGAGCAGCAAGCCCTGGCGCAACGTTTCGATCGCGCTGTCTCCCGCCAGCCCCGCGACGTTGAATTCGTTGATGATGTCGGGATCGCCGAAACGCAACGCGACATAGCCGATCGATACGATGTAAATCACGAACAGAATGATGTGGGCGACATAGAGCTGCCAGACGCGTTTGAAGAGCCGGGTCGCACCGACGATGAACCCGCGCTCCAGCATCATTTTCGCGTAAACGAATGATGCGGTGTAGCCGGAGATGAAGACAAACAGATCCGCAGCGTCGCTGAATCCGTAATTTCGAGTCGTGATCCAGTTCACCACGTTGTCGGGAATGTGATCCAGAAAGATCGCCCAGTTGGCGACCCCGCGAAACAAGTCAAGCCGAAGATCGCGTCCTTTGGACGGGAGGATTGCGTGGATTTCCATGGATGATGCTCAGTGGAGCGGCCGGGCGGCCGAGATTGTAACCAGGCTACGAAAAGATTATACCAGTCCGAAATAAACCCGTCCGAGGACGGAATCGCAGATTAACTCCCGACAGGTGATCCTAGCCTATGCCCGTCCTTTCCACCAATTCCGCGCAGTGTCGCATCTCAACAGGCTTCGTCAATCCATGACCGCCCGCATTTCCAAGCCAGCCAAGAACGCGATGCAATCGGGCACCTCCAGGACCAAGCAATGGCAGCTCGACTACGAGCCTGAGCAGCCGCGCGTGATCGAGCCGTTGATGGGCTGGACCAGCTCGGGCGACATGAAGCAGCAGCTCACCCTCGGTTTCGATACAAAAGAAGACGCCGTCGCTTATTGTGAGCGCGAGGGCATTCCCTATCAGGTGATCGAGCCGAAGGTGCCGGCGCGCCGGCAGGCCGCCTATGCCGATAATTTTGCATTTCGGCGCGGCGAACCCTGGACCCACTGATATTCTCAGTCGCTTAATTCTCTTTCTTTGGACGTGCAAGCCCGGCGCCGACCCAAAGTTGAGGTTGCGCTGGACCGCGGCGCAGTGACACCATAAGCCGGCCGCCCGAGCAGTTGCGGCGCACAACCAACCCCGGAAGGCCATGTCGCTTCGTTCCAGTATCGATCCCACCTCATCGGAGTTTGCCCACAACGCAAACACCATGCGAACGCTGGTTGCCGATCTCAAGGACAAGCTCGGCGGCGTGGCCGGCGGCGGCGGCGAAGCCTCCCGCAAGAGGCACACCTCGCGCGGCAAGATGCTGGCGCGCCACCGCGTCGACCTCCTGCTCGATCCGGGGACGGCATTCCTCGAGCTCTCGCCGCTCGCGGCTTTCGATCTCTATGGCGGGGACGTCCATTCGGCGGGCATCATCACGGGGG
>NZ_CAXUNQ010000023.1:0-66640 GCF_964252615.1 uncultured Bradyrhizobium sp. | reverse complement strand
AATCCAAATCAGCTGAAACTTGGATTATACTTTCAATGAACCGGACAGCCGTGGGACAAGCCCGGGCATGACGGACCAAACATGTCACCACCACATCGCCTCGCCCGCGGTTGATTTCGCATCCGCATCGGGCACGCCGCGATCGAGCGAGCGATCCAGCGCCGTCAGCACGCGGCGCTTGAAATTGTCGAACAGCGGCGAATTGCGGTCGCGGGGCCGCGCCAGATTGACGGTGATCTCGGCGAACTTGCGGCCCGGACGCGGCCGCATCACGATGACGCGATCGGCCAGCACCACGGCTTCGTCGACGTCATGAGTCACCAGGACCAGCGTCGGCCTCGTATCGGCCCACAGGTCGAGCAGATGATCCTGCAAATCCCTGCGCGTAAATGCATCAAGCGCCGAAAACGGCTCGTCCAGCAGCAGCACTTCCGGCTGCGGCACCAGGGCTCTCGCAATCGCCACCCGCTGCGCCTGCCCGCCGGACAATTCGCGCGGCCACGCCGTGGCCTTGTCGGCGAGGCCGACGCGCTCAAGGGCGCGCGCCACTTTCTCGCGGCGAACGCCGATCGGCAGGCCGGACAGGCCGAAGCCGATATTGTCGGCGACGCTGAGCCAGGGCAGCAGCCGCGGCTCCTGGAAAATGATGCCGATTTTTTCGTGGGGCGCCGTGATCGCGATATCGTCGAGGACGACCGTGCCGGACGTGGCGCGGTCGAGGCCGGCGACGGCGCGCAGCAGCGTGGATTTTCCGCAACCGGAGCCGCCGATGATGGCGGCGATCTCGCCCTGGCGGATTTCCGCGGAGAAACGCTCCAGCGCATGGACGCCATTGGGATAGATCTTGCCGACCCGGTCGAGCAGCAACATCAGGCGCCTCCGCCGTGACGGCCGAAGGCGTCCTGCCAGCGCAACAGCGGCGCAGAGCCGACCTCGATCAGCCAGTCCGTGGTCTTGCCGAGAACGGCGAAAATGACGATGGCGGCGAGAATCTGCGCCGGCTTGCCCAACTGCTGGCCGTCGATCAGGAGATAGCCGAGACCTTCCGAGGCGCCCATGAATTCGGCGGCGACCACGAACATCCAGCCGAGGCCAAGCCCGACCCGCAGCGCGACCACATAGGCCGGCAGCACCGCGGGCAGCAGGATACGCCGGATCATCGCCGGCCCGCTCAATCGAAACGTCCGGCCGACCTCGACGATCTTGCGGTCGACCGAGAGGATTGCGCCCATCACGCCGAGATAGACCGGGAAGAACACGCCGACCGCGATCAGCGCGATCTTCGAGGTTTCGAAAATGCCGAGCCAGAGGATGAATAACGGCACCCAGGCGATCGATGGAATCGCCCGCAGCGCCTGCACCGACGGATCGAGCAGCCGCCGCGCCAGGCCCCAATAGCCTGAAATCGCGCCGAGCACGGTGCCCGCAATCACGCCGAGACCAAAACCGGCGATCACGCGCGTCAGCGTCGCCACGATGTGGCGGGTGAGTTCGCCGCTGCGCCCCAGCTCCATGATGGTGGCGAATACTTTGGTCGGCGGCGGCACCAGCCGGCCGTTGGACCAGCCCAGCCGGACGACGATTTCCCATCCCAGCGCCAGTCCAACCGGCAGCGCCAGGCCGAGCGCGGGACCCGCAACGCGCCGCAGCCGTCCGGACGGCGCCACGGCGGCGATCGTTTCGGCCCGTTGGAGCAGGTGGGTGTCGATGGTCATACTATAGCAAAACCGCGTCCGGCGAGGGAATGCAAGCTGGCGAAACGGACGATTCCGGTGCCGTCAGCGTTGATCCGGCCAAACCCCTGTCCCGCGTCATGCGCGGACTTGACCCGCGCATGACGCGATGGATCAATTCGTCGGCAACGGGATCTGGTCGTCGATCAGCGCATCCAGCGTTGCTTTCACGTCGACCTTGGCGTCGACCACGCCGGCCTGCTGCAGCGCCAGGCCGGCGGCTAGAATGGAGTCGCGCTGCGGCGCGCCGATGCGGCTGTGGGTGAGTTCGGTGCGTTCCTTGAGCTGCTTGTCGACCACTTCACCCGGCAGCTTGGTGACGCCGATGAACGTCTTCTTCAGGTCGTCGTAATTGCCCAGCGAATACTTTCGCGCTTCTTCGTAAACAGCGAGCACGCGGCGAACCGCGTCCGGATAATCTTTCAAAAACTGCTCACGGACATTGAGAATGCCCCAGGTGTTGGCGTCGGGCTTGCGGAAGAACAGTTTTGCACCCTCCTCCACCTCCGCCTGCGCCATCATCGGATCGAGGCCTGCCCAGGCATCGACGTCACCGCGGATCAGCGCGGTCTTGCCGTCGGCGTGCTGCAGCAGCACCGGCGTGATGTCCTTCTCAGACAAGCCGGCATCGAGCAGCGCCCGCACCAGGAAGATGTGGGGATCGGTGCCGCGCGTTACCGCCACGCGCTTGCCCCTGAGGTCGGCGACGGCGGCGATCTTCGAATCTTTTGCGGTGACCAGCGCGGTCCATTCGGGGCGCGAATAGACATAGATCGATTTGATCGGGTTGCCGTTGATCTTGGCGACCAGCGCCGCGGAGCCCGCGGTCGAGCCGAAATCGATCGAGCCCGCGTTGAGGAATTCGAGCGCCTTGTTGGAGCCCGCCGATTGCACCCAGACGATGGCGACGCCGTCCTTGGCGAATTCCTTCTCCAGCAAGCCCTTCTGCTTGAGGATCATCGACACCGGATTGTAGGTGGCCCAGTCGATATGGATTTCCTTGAGCGGGTCGGCGGCGAAGGCAGCGCCGGGCAGCAGCGCCGAGACGGCGAGTAACGCAGCCAACGTGCGCCGTGAAATCCTGAACATGGTCGAGATCTCCATCGGATGATTGATCAAAGCAGACTGCCGGGGGCGGTCAACGCCGCCGAACAATAAAAACGCCGTTTTATTCAATGAGTTAGCTGGCCGCGTCAACGGGAAAATACATGCTTTGAAATAGCAGTCCGAAAGAACGGATGCGTTCAAAACGCATCAAGGGCAGCATGGTCCTGCTGCCGGCCAGAATGATCCGTGACAGCGCCCGCGCGCTCCGATATCCGAATACGTCATGGACAACGTTGCGACCCCGGCCGACCCGGTAACTGACGAACGTTTCGAAACGGCGAGGATTACCGCCGAGATCGACGCGCTGGCCGCAAGACACGCCGGGCATGAGGACGTTTTCCGCACCAATCTCGCGCAGTTGCTCAAAGCAGAGTTCATCAAGGCGCGCGGAACCGCCCAGGACGTGCTCCTGAAAGACCGCCACGGCCGGCACTGCGCCGAACGGCTGTGCTTCATCCAGGATGAAATCATCCGCATGCTGTTCGCCGCGGCGATCCGCCATCTTTACCGCTCGCCGATTCCGACCGGCGCCGAGCGCATGGCGGTGGTCGCCACCGGCGGCTACGGCCGCGGGCTGATGGCGCCGGAATCCGACATCGACCTGTTGTTCATCCTGCCTTACAAGCAAACCGCCTGGGGCGAACAGGTGGCCGAGGCAATCCTGTACTGCCTGTGGGACATGGGCCTGAAGGTCGGTCATGCCACGCGGTCGGTCGATGAATCGATCCGCCAGGCCCGCGGCGACATGACGATCCGCACCGCGATCCTCGAAACCCGCTTTCTCACCGGCGACCAGCCGCTTTACGACGAACTGGTGCAACGTTTCGACAAGGAAGTGGTGCAGGACACCGCCGCCGAATTCGTCACTGCAAAACTTGCGGAACGCGAGGAGCGCCATCGCCGCGCCGGGCAGTCGCGCTATCTGGTCGAACCCAACGTCAAGGACGGCAAGGGCGGCTTGCGCGACCTGCACACGCTGTTCTGGATCGCGAAATACGTCTACCGCGTACGCGACAGCGGCGAACTCGTCGCGCATGGCGTGTTCGACGCGCAGGATTTCCGCGCCTTCCGCCGCTGCGAGGATTTCCTCTGGTCGGTGCGCTGCAACCTGCATTTTGTCAGCGGCCGCGCCGAAGAGCGGCTGTCGTTCGACATGCAGCGCGAGATCGCGATCCGGCTCGGCTACACCTCGCACCCCGGCATGCAGGACGTCGAACGCTTCATGAAGCACTATTTCCTGATCGCCAAGGACGTCGGCGATCTCACCGCCATCCTGTGCGCGAAGCTGGAAGACCAGCAGGCCAAGCCGGCGCCGGTGCTGAGCCGCATGATGGCGCGGTTCCGCCCCGGTACGAAACAGCGGCGGGTGCCCGACAGCGACGACTTCATCGTCGACAACAACCGCATCAACCTCGCCGCGGCCGACGTCTTCAAGCACGACCCGGTCAATCTGATCCGGATTTTCCGCCTGGCACAGAAGAACAATCTGGCGTTCCACCCCGACGCCATGCGCACGGCGACCCGCTCGCTGAAACTGATCAACAACCAGTTGCGCGAGAATCCGCAAGCCAACCGGATCTTCATGGAGATCCTGACGTCGGACAACGCCGAAGTCGTGCTGCGGCGCATGAACGAAACCGGCGTGCTCGGCCGCTTCATCCGCGCCTTCGGCAAGATCGTCGCGATGATGCAGTTCAACATGTACCACCATTATACGGTGGACGAGCATCTCATACGCTGCATCGGAATCCTGCAGGAGATCGAACGCGGCAGCAACGACGAATTCCTCGTCGCCAGCGACCTGATGCGGAAGATCCGCCCGGAGCACCGCGCGGTGCTCTATATCACCACGTTGCTGCACGACATCGCCAAGGGCCGTCCGGAAGATCATTCGATCGCCGGCGCCAAGGTGGCGCGGCGGCTGTGCCCCCGGCTCGGATTCAACGCCGCCGACACCGAGCTGGCCGCCTGGCTGATCGAGCAGCATTTGACCATGTCGGTGGTGGCGCAATCGCGCGACCTGTCGGACCGCAAGACCATCGAGAATTTCGCCGCCGTGGTGCAGTCGGTCGAGCAGATGAAGCTGTTGACGATCCTGACCACCGCGGACATCCGCGGCGTCGGCCCGGGCGTCTGGAACGGCTGGAAGGCGCAGCTCCTGCGCACGCTCTATTACGAAACCGAACCGGTGCTGACCGGGGGCTTTTCGGAAGTCAACCGCGCCCAGCGCATCGCGGTGGCGCAGTCGGAATTTCGCGCGGCCTTTACCGAATGGCCGGACCAGGAACTCAACACCTATGTCGCGCGGCATTATCCGGCGTACTGGCTCAAGGTCGACCTGCCGCACAAGATCCGCCACGCGCGCTTCATGCGCTTGAGCGAGGAAGGCGGCCACAAGCTCAATATCAATGTCGGCTTCGACGAGCTGCGCGCGGTCACCGAGCTGACCATCCTCGCCCAGGACCATCCGTGGCTGCTGTCGATCATCGCCGGTGCCTGCGCCTCGGCCGGGGCCAACATCGTCGACGCGCAGATCTACACCACCACCGACGGGCTCGCGCTCGACACCATCGCGATCTCCAGGGAGTACGACCGCGACGAGGACGAGGGGCGGCGCGCGACGCGGATCGGCGAGATGATCGAGGACGTGCTGGAAGGCAAATTGCGGCTGCCGGAAGTCGTCGCGAAGCGTGCGGCCGGCCGGGCCAAGGCGCGGCCGTTCGTGGTGGAGCCGGAAGTGATCATCAACAACCAGTGGTCGGAGCGCTACACCGTGATCGAGGTTTCCGGTCTCGACCGCCCCGGCCTGTTGTACCAGCTCACCACCGCCATCTCGAAACTCAATCTCAACATCGCCTCGGCGCATGTGGCGACATTCGGCGAGCGCGCCCGCGACGTGTTTTACGTCACCGATCTGCTCGGCGCGCAGATCAACGCGCCGACGCGGCAGGCCGCGATCAAGCGCGCGCTGATCCACTTGCTGGCCAATGGCGACATTGCGGAAAAACCGGCGGCGTGACTTTGTCACCCCCCGCTTGCGCCAGGGGCCTGCACATATCCCGTCATACCCGGGCTTGACCCGCGCATATGGAATATGTTGTGAGGTTCGTCGCTTTGCGACGCCGGAATGGCGGTTGATGGACAACGCCGCGTTTTGGACTGGCGTGACGCGGCAAACTGTTGACGGGTCGGGGAAGCCACACATGAACTGGGTCGCCAACGCCCTGGTCGCGCTGGTCGCGGCGCTGCACGTCTATTTTCTCATTCTGGAGATGTTTCTCTGGACCAGGCCGTTGGGCTTGAAAACCTTCCGCAATTCGCCGCAAAAGGCGCAGGAATCGGCGGTGCTCGCGGCCAATCAGGGACTCTATAATGGCTTCCTCGCGGCCGGCCTGATCTGGGGACTGGTTCAGGCCGTCCCCGGCTTTGCCTTTCAGATCAAGGTGTTCTTCCTGCTCTGCGTGATCGTCGCCGGCGTTTACGGCGCTGCGACCGTCAGCCGCAGGATCCTCTACGTTCAGGCGGTCCCCGCCGGGCTCGCGCTGATCCTGCTCTGGATGGCATGACGTCTGACGAAATCTTGCAATGCGAAAGCCATTCCTCCACACTCCGGCGAGCGGTGGCGTCCGCAATGCGCAGGACAAGACTATCGGGACAATCATCCATGAGGGAAGCAATCATATGAGGAACGGCATTTTTCATCTGGTCACCGCCTCGGCGGTCGCCATTTCGCTGTCGGCGTCGTCGGCTTACGCGCAAAAGAAATACGACACCGGCGCAACCGATACCGAGATCAAGATCGGTCAGACCGTGCCGTTCAGCGGACCGGCGTCGGCCTATGCCACCATCGGCAAGGCGCAGGCGGCCTACTTCAAGATGATCAACGACCAGGGCGGCGTGAACGGCCGCAAGATCAACCTGATCCAGTACGACGATGCCTACAGCCCGCCCAAGGCGGTCGAACAGGTGCGAAAACTGGTCGAAAGCGACGAGGTGCTGCTCACCTTCCAGATCATCGGCACGCCGTCGAACGCGGCCGTGCAGAAATACCTGAATTCGAAGAAGGTGCCGCAACTGTTCGCCGCCACCGGCGCATCCAAGTTCACCGACCCGAAGAATTTTCCGTGGACGATGGGCTTCAATCCCAACTACTTCGTCGAAGGCCGCATCTACGGTCAGTACATTCTGAAGACCTACCCGAACGCCAAGGTTGGCGTGCTCTATCAGAATGACGACCTCGGCAAGGATTATCTGAACGGCCTCAAGGCAGGCCTCGGCGACAAGGCGTCGTCGATGATCGTCGGCGAGTCATCCTACGAAGTCTCCGATCCGACCATCGATTCGCAGATCCTGAAGCTGAAGGATGCCGGCGCCGATCTGTTGTTCAGCGCATCTACGCCGAAGCAGGCGGCGCAGGCGATCAAGAAGAATTTCGAACTGGGCTGGAAGCCCGTGCATATCCTCGACATCAACGCGACCTCGGTCGGCGCGGTGATGCAGCCGGCGGGACTGGAAGCCTCCAAGGGCGTTATCAGCGTCAACTACGGCAAGGATCCGCTCGATCCGACATGGAAAGACGACGCCGGCATGAAGCGCTACTTCACCATGATGGAAAAATATTATCCGGAAGGCGACAAGAATTCGAGCTTCAATTCTTACGGCTACAGCACCGCGCAATTGCTGGTGCATGTGCTCAAGCAGTGCGGCGACAACCTGACCCGTGAGAACGTGTTGAAGCAGGCGACCAACCTGAAGAATGTCGAGCTCGATCTGGCGCTGCCCGGCGTTCTCGCCAACACCTCGCCGACCGATTATCGCGTCAACAAGCAGTTGCAGATGATGAAGTTCAACGGCGAGCGTTGGGAACTGTTCGGCCCGATCATCGAGGACACCGGCGCCAGCGGCTGATCGGGCTGCACTGGCGTCGCGTCATGGCCGGGCTTCGTCCCGGCCATCCACGTCTTTAATGGCGGCCAAGGTGGATGCCCGGGCGCAAGGCCGGGCATGACAAGCTATTTATTTTCCCGTTGGCGGTAGGGTTAAGAGTACCGAACCGCCCTGTTATCAAACGCTTGCGGCCGGTCCCGCCCATCAGCATTAATTCCCGCTTAACGCGCCTTTAAACCCCGCCCGCTAGGCTGACCGCATCGGGCAGCGGGCGTAGCGTATGGCGTTGGGGCGGAAAAAAAGCGGCGGACGCCGGGAGCCGATATTTGGCCTTCCCGCATCATTAGCCGAACTGCGGCTCGGCCCGCAGGATCGCGCGACGGTCGCCGACGACAAGCCAAAGGCCAAAACCTCCAAATCCAGGCCGCGCAATCCCGATGCCGATCCGCCGCGCGAACGAAAGCCGGGCGCAAGCCGCGGCGGCGGCAAGCGTAAATCCGGCCGCGCGCGCGCTGCCGTCTATCGTATTTTCTATTGGGGCGCGGTGCTCGGACTGTGGGGGGCGATTGCGGTCGTCGGCGTCATCGTCTGGGTCGGCGCGCATCTGCCCGCGATCCAGTCGCTCGAAATTCCGAAACGCCCGCCGACCATCCAGATCACCGGCCTCGACGGCAGCGTGCTGGCGACGCGCGGCGAAATGGCCGGCGCCAATGTTTCGCTCAAAGACCTGCCGCCCTATTTGCCGAAAGCCTTTATCGCCATCGAGGATCGCCGGTTCTATTCGCATTACGGCGTCGATCCGCTCGGGATCGCGCGCGCCGCGGTTGCCAACGTCATGCATCGCGGCGTCAGCCAGGGCGGCTCGACGCTGACGCAGCAACTCGCCAAGAATCTGTTTCTGACGCAAGAGCGCACCATGCAGCGCAAGCTTCAGGAGGTCGAACTGGCGCTGTGGCTGGAGCGCAAGCATTCCAAGACCGAAATTCTCGAACTCTATCTCAATCGCGTCTATTTCGGCTCCGGCGCTTACGGCGTCGAGGCAGCCGCACAAAAATATTTCGGCAAGCCGGCCAGGAGCGTCACGGTCGCGGAAGCCGCGATGCTCGCAGGCCTCGTCAAGTCGCCGTCACGGCTGGCGCCGAACCGCAATCCGGAAGGCGCCGAGAAGCGCGCGCAGACCGTGCTTGCGGCGATGGCGGATGCAAAATTCATCACCGAGCAGCAGGCGCAGGCTTCGATCGGCCATCCCTCGTTCAATGTAAAGGCGGCCGGCGCCGGCACCGTCAATTACGTGGCGGATTGGATCGGCGAAGTGCTCGACGACCTGGTCGGCCAGGTCGACCAGAGCATCGTGGTGGAAACTTCGATCGATCCGAAGCTGCAAGCCATCGCCGAAGCTTGCATCATCGATGAACTCGCAGCGAAAAGCGTGAAATTCAATGTCAGCCAGGGCGCGCTGGTGGCGATGACGCCGACCGGCGCGGTGCGCGCCATGGTCGGCGGCCGCAACTATGCGGAGAGCCAGTACAATCGCGCGGTGACGGCAAAACGGCAGCCGGGTTCGGCGTTCAAGCCTTTCGTCTATCTCACCGCCATCGAAGCCGGACTGACGCCGGAAACGATCCGGCAGGATGCGCCGCTCGACGTCAAGGGCTGGAAGCCGGAGAATTACAGCCACGAATATTTCGGCGCGGTGACATTGACCCAGGCGCTGGCAATGTCGCTCAACACGGTCGCAGTGCGGCTCGGGCTGGAGGTCGGCGCGAAGAATGTGGTGCGCACCGCGCACCGGCTCGGCATCGCATCCAAGCTCGAGGCCAACGCCTCGATCGCGCTTGGCACCTCGGAAGTGTCGTTGACCGAACTGGTCGGCGCCTACGCGCCGTTTGCCAATGGCGGCCAGGGCACCAGCCCGCATGTCGTGAACAGGATCCGAACCGTCGAAGGCAACAAGGTGCTTTACGCGCGGCCCATCGATCAGTTCGGCCAGGTGATCGATCCGCGCAACGTCGCAATGATGAACACCATGATGCAGGAAACCCTGCTCAGCGGCACCGCGCGCAAGGCGGAGATCCCTGGCTGGTCCGCCGCCGGCAAGACCGGCACCAGCCAGGATTTCCGCGACGCCTGGTTCATCGGCTACACCGCCAACCTCGTCACCGGCGTCTGGCTCGGCAATGACGACAACTCACCGACCAGGAAGGCCACCGGCGGCGGCCTGCCGGTCGAGGTCTGGACGCGGTTCATGCGAACGGCGCATCAGGGCGTGCCGGTGGCGGCATTGCCGGGTGCGCCGGGCGGCGGGATGTTGCCGAATTTGGCGCAGGCAACGTCGCAGGCCTCCGCTGCGCCGCTACCGGGCGGTGCGGGCCGGCCCGCGCCGACGCGAACCTCGGTGCGCCCCGAGGCGGCAAGCGGCCTGGATGGCTGGCTGATGGACCGGCTGTTCGGCGGCCGCTAACACCGCGTGCCCCGGATGCCGGGCAGACGCGGCTCTCCGCGGCGTGGTGCGCTGCTAAGCCGGGGCGGTAACAGGAGGCTGAGCTTGTAACGGTCCCGGCTCTGCGGAGCGGCATGAAGAATGCCGCACCGCGTCCGGGACACCACGCTCAATCCTGCACGCCGTAGCGGTGCAAATCGTTGCCCGACGTGTCGAGCCATTTCTTGGCCCGTTCGACATGGGCGCAGATCCGCGCCACCACCCGCCAGAACCGCGGCGAGTGATTCATCTCGACCAGATGCGCGACCTCGTGGGCGGCGAGATAGTCCAGCACATAGGGCGGCGCCAGAATGAGGCGCCATGAGAACGACAGCGAGCCTGCCGACGTGCACGAACCCCAGCGGCTCGACTGGTCGCGGATCGACAGCCGTTTTACCCGGACGCCAAGGCCGGCAGCGTAATGTTGCGCGGCCTTCTGCAGATCGTTGCGGGCTTCGCGCTTGAGATAATCGCCCACGCGGCGCTCGATATGCTCCAAACCGCCGGCGACGCAGAGAATACGCTCGCCGCTCTCCCGCGTCTCCGTCCAGACCGTCCCGCGCTCGCCGGCGCGATGCACGATGCGGTGCGAGACGCCGCGCAATGGAACGATGGTGCCGGGAATGAACGGCGCCGCCTTCGGAAGCCGGCCGAGACGCGCGGCGATCCATGCGCCGTGCCGGTGTGCGAATTCCCTGGCGTCGGCGAGGGTGCCGCGCGGCGGCATGGTCAGGATGGCTTCGCGATCGCTTGGATGGATGCGCAGGGTGTAGCGCCTGGCACGGCGATGCCGCCGCAACCGTATCGAATAGATTTGCGATCCATGTTTGACGAGAAGGCGCGACGGTTCAGCGGGGCGTCGGTAAAGAAGGGCGCGGGCGGCCATGTCTGCTAATCCGGACAGCGGGAAATCGCCCGGATTCTGCCATATCCGCCGCCACTGGAATCGCTCCGCAGAAAAACAAATCATTTGCCCAATATACAGGGGCAACAGTCCAGGTCTGCCCTACAGGATGGGGCTGGGAACAAAAATTTTGCTCAGCAATGCTTCCAAGGCTGCTCTTCAAGTAATGAGGGCGAACTCATTACTTGAAGCCCCCGCGCTAAGCGATTCTCGAGGCCAAATCAGTAGTTTAGCCGCCAGCCCGCGAATCAATCCAAGTTCGTCGTAAAAACCCGGTTGAGCCTTGATTCAACTGATGTTTTATCGCGTGCCTACTCCGCGGCAGCCGCCAGCGACAGCTTTGGCTTGCCATTGGCCGCCAACAGCATGAAATCGGAGATGCGCGGCACGATTTCCGATTTGAAACGGGAACCGTTGAAGACGCCGTAATGTCCGACACCCTTCTGCACATAATGCACGCGGCGATCCGCCGGGATCGAACTGCACAGCCCGTGCGTTGCTTCGGTCTGGCCGAGACCGGAAATATCGTCGTTCTCGCCTTCCACCGTCATCAGCGCGACACGGGTGATTTTCGACGGATCGACCGGTTTACCGCGATGGGTCATCTCGCCCCGGGGCAGCGCGTGCTTGACGAACACCACGTCGACGGTCTGCAGATAGTATTCCGCGGCGAGATCCATCACGGCCAGATATTCATCGTAGAAGTCGCGGTGCTTGTCGACCAGATCGCCGTCGCCCTTGACCAGATCCTTGAACAGGTTCTTGTGCGCGTCCATGTGGCGGTCGAGGTTCATGGTGATGAAGCCGTTGAGCTGCAAAAAGCCCGGATAAACATCGCGCATGAAACCGGGATGCGGAAACGGCACCTTGGTGATGACGTTGCTGCGGAACCAGTCGATGCCCTTTTCCGCGGCGAGATTGTTGACCGCGGTCGGATTGCGGCGGGTGTCGATCGGTCCGCCCATCAGCGTCATCGACAGCGGCACGTAGGGATCGTGCTCGGCTTCCATGATCGACACCGCCGCCAGCACCGGCACCGAGGGCTGGCATACCGCGATAATATGCATGTTGCCGCCAAGCACGTGCAGCATCTCGATGACGTAATCGACATAGTCGTCGAGATCGAAGCGGCCTTCCGCAAGCGGCACCATGCGCGCATCGGACCAGTCGGTGATATAGACCTCATGGGTCGGCAAAAATGCCTCGACCGTGCCGCGCAGCAGCGTCGCGTAGTGGCCGGACATCGGCGCCACGATCAACACGCGCGGATGCGGGACGCGCAGCGGCCGCGCCATCTTGCGGTCGAAATACAGCAGACGGCAGAACGGCTTTTCCCAGACGACGCGGATTTCAACCGGCGTGCGCACGCCGTTGACCTCGGTGTCGTCGAGGCCCCATTCCGGCTTGCCGTAGCGGCGCGTGGTGCGTTCGAACAGCTCGCAGCCCGCGGCGATGGATTTACCGAACTCGGTATGCGACCACGGATTGAGCGGATTCTGGAACAGAATTTTGGTGGCGTCGGTGACGGCCCGCGCCGGATTGAGCGACGCCTGCCCCATCTCGTACATCCAGTACATCGGCGTCGTAAGCGCCGCGCTGCCTTCCCCCGGCAGGGCCGGCGGCCGGCCAAATTCACCAATCGGCATGTGTTCCTCGAAATCCGGTTTTGCGTCGCAATAATATAGTGGGTGTTGCGCAATAAAGCGTCAATGATCCGAACCGCTTTATCCATATGGTTATCGACGCATAAGCCTGCAATTGTGGCTCAAAAGCCGCTATTCGCCGCCCTGGATCAGCGAGCCGTGCCGGCGCGCACTGTTCAAAAGCGCAAGAAATATCGCAAATGACACAACAAACAGCACCGCATTGATCGCCAGCGCTTCGATCATCAGGTCGGCGCGAAATACATGGTCGATCAGCAGCGCGCGCATGCCCTCGAACACATAGGTCGGCGGCAGCGCCCATGCGGCGATTTGCAGCCAGTGCGGCAGCACCGTCACCGGATAATAAACGCAGGCCAGCGGCAAAATCCCGAACATCAGCGTCCAGACGATGCTTTCGGCGCCGAGGCCGTTTCGCAACACCAGGCCGGACACGAAGATACCGAGCGACCAGCTGGTGAAAATCAGATTGCAGAAGAATGCGATCAGCGGCAGGCCGAAGCCGTACAGATTGAAGTCGAAGAAGAACAGCGCCAGCAGCGTCATCGGAATGATGCCGATGGCAAGCCGGATCAAGCTCATGATCATCAGCGCAATCAGGAACTCGATCGGCTTTAAGGGGCTCATCATGAGGTTGCCGAGATTGCGCGCCCACATCTCCTCGAGAAACGAGATTGAAAAGCCGAGCTGGCCGCGAAACAGGATGTCCCACAGGATGACCGCCCCGATGAGGGTGCCGCCGGCGCGGGCGAAGAACCCGGCGTTCTGCGTGATGTAGGTCTGCAGAAACCCCCAGGTGACGATCTGCAGGGCTGGCCAGTAAATCAGTTCGAGCAGCCGCGGCCACGACGACAGCAGGAGATACCAATAGCGCAGGATCATGGCGCCGATGCGGTGTGGCGCGATGCTCCGGTGGCTGTGGAACCTGCTGACGCTGCTCATGATGCGATGTCCTGGACGCGGCCGCGCGCCACGTCGAGAAACACCTCCTCCAGCGTCGCGCGGTTGTAGCGGAGCATGATATTGTCCGGACTGTCGTCGTCCTCGATACGGCCGCGCTTCATGATGATGACGCGGTCGCACAGCCGCTCGACCTCCAGCATGTTATGCGACGCCAGCAGAATGGTGGCGTTGTTGGTGTTGCGGTAGGATATCAGGTGTTGCCTGATCCAGTCGGCGGTGTCGGGATCGAGCGACGCCGTCGGCTCATCCAGCAGCAGCAATTCGGGCCGATTGATCAGCGCCTTGGCGAGCGCCACCCGTGTCTTCTGTCCGGCGGACAGTTTACCGTTGGGGCGGTCGAGAAAATCGCGGAGGTCGAGGTCGGCGGCCAGTTGCTCGATCCGCTCGCGCAAATTCGCAACGGCGTAGAGCCGGCCGAAGATTGTGAGGTTCTGCCGCACCGTAAGCCGCATCGGCATGTCGACGTAAGGACTTTCGAAATTCATCCGGCCCAGCACTTCGGCGCTTTGCTCCGGCATCGCGCATCCCAGCACCTGGACGCGGCCGGAGGTCGGCAGCACCAGCCCCATGATCATCGCGATGGTGGTGGTCTTGCCGGCGCCGTTGCCGCCAAGCAACCCGGTGACGCTGCCGCGGGCAATGCGAAACGACACATCGTCGACGGCGCGGGTGGTCTTGAAAACCTTGACCAGGCGCGCGACATCGATCGCCGATCCTGCCGAATCGGACGTGGGCAAGCCTGCCACTGGCATTTCTTGAATCGTCATGCGAGCCGTTCATTGAGCCATCGCGAACATTAGCGCAAGACTTCGCGCACCTCGTCCTGCCCGGCCTTGTGCCGGCATCCGCGTCTTGACGGTGCTAACGCAAGAAAGACGTGGATGGCCGGGACGAGCCCGGCCATGACGGAAACACTTTCAGAGCCTGCCCGCTGGTTCGTCATGCCAACCCCGCCCTTTTCGTCGTCATGCCCGGCTTCCCAAATCGTCATGGCCGTGACGGAGGGCGACATGACGGAGAAGCAACGCCGTTGAGCGCGTTTGTGATCGAGACGCCGCGCGGCTAAACTCGCTGCAATGACCGACGTCACAGCTTCCGATTTCCGCCATCCACGCCGCTACGTCCGTCTGGACACGATTTTGCGGCTGCGCTGGCTCGCCGTGCTCGGGCAGCTGGCGGCGATTTTTGTGGTGGTGCAGGGGCTCAATTTCGACCTCCCGATCATCCCCTGCGTTGCCATTGTCGGGCTTTCGGCGCTGCTCAACCTCGTGCTGCAGATGGCCTTCAATCCGATGCAGCGGCTGGAACCGGTTTATGCCGCGGCGCTCTTGGCATTGAACATCGCAGAACTGGCCGGGCTGTTGTTCTTCACCGGCGGCCTGCAGAACCCGTTTTCCTTTCTGTTTCTGGCGCCGGTGCTGATCTCGGCGACGGCGCTGCCGATACGGCTCACCATGGCGCTCGGCATTCTCGCCATCGCCTGCGCCACCGTGCTCGGCTTTTTCCATTTGCCGCTGCCATGGGAGAGCGACGAACCGCTGGAGCTGCCGCCGATCTATCTGTTCGGGGTCTGGCTCTCGATCGTGCTCGCGATCGGGGTCACCAGTCTCTATGCGTTCCAGGTCACCGAAGAGGCGCGCAAACTGTCCGACGCGCTCGCCGCCACCGAACTGGTGCTGACCCGCGAGCAGCATCTTACGCAACTCGACGGCCTCGCCGCCGCTGCCGCGCACGAACTCGGCACGCCGCTCTCAACCATTTTCCTGATTTCGCGGGAACTCGAAAAAACCGTGCAGGATCCTTTGCAAGGCAACGGTGCGCTTGCCGGCGACCTCAAAACCCTGCGCGAGCAGGCGCAGCGATGCCGGGATATCCTGGCTAAAATAACGCAACTGTCCTCGACCGGCGCCCCATTCGACCGCATGCCGCTGTCGACCTTGATCGAGGAGGCGGTGGCGCCGCACCGCGATTTCGGCGTCGCGATCAAGGTAAGAATAGCGGTAGCCGGCGCCAGCGAGCCGGTCGGCATGCGCAACCCGGCAATTCTCTACGGCGTCGGCAACATTCTGGAGAACGCCGTCGATTTCGCCCGCGCTACCGTGGAGGTGAATGCCTGGTGGAATGCCGACGCCGTCGAGATCGTGATTTCCGACGACGGGCCCGGCATCGCTCCCGATATCCTCAAGCGGATCGGCGAGCCCTATCTGTCGCGCCGGCGGGGCATCGACGAAGCGGACGGCGGGCGCCGCGGATTGGGCCTCGGCGTGTTCATCGCGCGCACGCTGCTCGAGCGCACCGGTGCAAAAGTGTCGTTCACCAACCGGACCTTTCCCGACCATGGCGCGGTGGTTCAGATCGCATGGTCCCGCAGCAGTTTCGAGACCGCTGAAATCGTTGCCGAATCAGCGGATTAGGGGATGCGCCAGAAAGTCGCGGTCAACTTTATGCGGCCTTGGCAGCGCCGTACTGTCCCGCCATATGGTAAAGTGTCGCAACCGAGGACCTCAACGTGAATGCAATCGCCGAACTGGCAGGCCACACCGATCGCTCGCTGCTGATCGTCGAGGACGATAAGCCGTTCCTGGAGCGACTGTCGCGCGCGATGGAAACCCGCGGCTTCAACGTCACCTCATGTGAAAGCGTTTCCGACGGCCTCGCGCATATCGGTAAGGCGGCGCCGGCGTTTGCGGTGGTGGATCTGCGGCTCGGCGACGGCAGCGGTCTCGATGTCGTCTCGGCGCTGAAGCGCCAACGTCCCGATGCGCGGGCGATCGTGCTGACCGGCTACGGCAACATCGCCACCGCCGTCACCGCGGTGAAAATGGGCGCCGTCGATTATCTCTCGAAACCTGCCGACGCCGACGACGTCGTGGCGGCGCTGCTGGCGAGCGGCACCGAGAAGTCGGAATTGCCCAACAATCCGATGTCGGCCGACCGGGTCCGCTGGGAGCACATCCAGCGCATCTACGAGATGTGCAACCGCAATGTCTCGGAAACCGCACGCCGGCTCAACATGCATCGCCGCACCCTGCAGCGCATCCTGGCGAAGCGAGCGCCGCGGTAGCGCAAAAAATTCCGTGATGCCGGCCCCGCCCTTTCGTCATCGCCGGTCCCGCCGTTCGTCATGCCCGGCCTAGTGCCGGGCATCCACGTCTTGACGGTGCTGAAGCAAGAAAGACGTGGATGGTCGGGACAAGCCCGGCCATGACGGAACTGGGACATTGTCAGGGCCTTGTCGTCATGGTCGGCCCCGCCATGACGAGCGAGAAATTGACTCTAAAACTCCCCATGCCCCTGCGGGTCGACCAGCCGGTTGATCCGTTGCGCGGCGGCCATGGCGAATCGCACCGTCATCAGCTTGCGCGTCGGCGCCGGCAGGCGATGCTCCGGCGCCTCGCAATGCATATGCGCGCCATAGGCGTCGGCGACGATCAGGCCGGTATGGTCCGGAAAGATCTCGCACGGCAGATCCTGCGTGAATGCGAAGAACAGCCGGTCGCAATGCGCGCGATAATCCTGCCATTTCTGGTCGGCGCGCAAATCCTCGATCGAGGATTTGATCTCCACGATCCAGATCTCGCCGCGCTCGTTGAGTGCCACGAGGTCGGCGCGCCGTCCCGACGGCAGCGACAATTCGCTGATGCAGGAAAATCCCAGCGCGCGCAGCAACCGGGCGGTGCCGCGCCCGATCGCCAGCGCCGTCTCCGACTGCCGACGGTCGGGCGGCGGCATCATCGCGACATTTCGGACCGACGGTTCCATAGTCCCCGATGTTAGCCGATTTTACGCGGCAGAACAAACCGGAAACCGCAGTGCGCCGACATCGCGCGCCAATTGTTCTTGGCACCCGGTAAAAAATCGGCATTGTGCGCCGATGGCACATCAAACTGAAACAAAGGCAAAAGCCGGCGCCGCGATCATTCCGGTCACGCCGTTTCAGCAGAACTGCACGCTGTTGTGGTGCGAGGTCACCAGAAAAGCCGTGGTGATCGATCCCGGCGGCGACGTGCCGCAGATCCTGGCTGCAATCCAGCAAGCCAAAGTCGCCGTCGAGCAGATCTGGCTGACCCACGGCCATATCGACCATGTCGGCGGCGCCGCCGAATTGCGCGATGCGCTCAAAATCCTGATTCGCGGACCGCATAGGGACGACAAATATCTGCTCGACAATGTCGAGATGAGCGGGCGCAGTTTCGGCATGACCGGCGTGCGCAACTTCGCGCCGGATCATTGGCTCGACGAAGGCGAGCAGGCCCGCATCGGCGAATTGAGCTTCGATATTTTCCATTGCCCCGGCCATTCGCCGGGCAGCGTGGTGTTCTTCCACAGCGAGATGCGCTTCGCCCATGTCGGCGACGTGCTGTTCAACGGATCGGTGGGTCGCACCGACCTGCCCGGCGGCAGCCACGCCACGCTGATCAAGTCGATTACCGAAAAGCTGCTGCCGCTCGGCGACGACGTCAGTTTTATTTGCGGCCATGGCCCCGGCTCGACTTTCGGCCAGGAGCGGATGACCAATCCGTTTCTCACCGGGGCGATGTAGCGACGACGGGCGTCCCGGCCGCTGCGCCGCGTCCGGTGTTCAGCTTTTCACCATTTCTCTTATCCGCCGCGACAGATCGTCAAGGTCGAACGGTTTTGTGATCATCTCCATGCCCGGCTGCAGGAAATCGCCGGCGATCGCGGCGTTCTCGGCATAGCCGGTGATAAAAAGAATTTTGAGGTCGGGACGGGTTTCACGCGCCTGATCGGCAAGCTGGCGGCCGTTCATGCCGGGCAGGCCGACATCGGTTACCAGCAGGTCGACCCGCTGGTCGAGTTGCAGAATCCGCAATCCGGACGGCCCATCGACGGCCTGCAGGATGCGGTAACCCTGGTCCTGCAGCGTCTCGACGATGACGCCGCGGACCACCAGCTCGTCCTCGACCACCAGCACGGTTTCCCCGGTCGCAATGTGTTGATCGGGGTCAGCCGAGGCAATCCGCTCGGCGGCGGCCTCGCCGTGGTGACGCGGCAGATACAATCTGACCGACGTACCCTGCTTCAATTTGCTGTCGATAACCACGTGACCGTCGGACTGCCGCGCGAAGCCGTAAATCATCGACAGCCCGAGGCCGGTACCCTGCCCGATCGGCTTGGTGGTAAAGAACGGATCGAAGGCGCGCGCCGCCACTTCCGGGCTCATGCCGGTGCCGGTGTCGGAGACGTCGATACGGATGTAATCGCCGGGCAGTAAAGCGGGCGTATCGGCATCGATGCCGCCGATCCGCGCATTCGCGGTGGTGATGGTGAGCTTGCCGCCATCGGGCATGGCGTCGCGCGCATTGATGGCGAGGTTGAGCAGCGCGCTCTCGAGCTGGTTCGGATCGCACAGCGTGCACCACAGCCCGGGAGATGCGACGATGTCCAGATCGATGGTTTCGCCGAGGGTCCGGCGCAGCAAATCTTCCAGCGACACCACCAGCTGGTTGGCATCGACCGATTTCGGGATCAGCGGCTGGCGCCGCGCAAACGCCAGCAGACGATGGGTCAGGGCCGCGGCGCGGTTGGCCGACGTCATCGCCGCATTGATGTAGCGCGTGACGTTCTCGGTCCGCCCCTGATTGAGCCGGGTCTGCATCAGATCCAGCGATCCGACGATTCCGGTCAGCAGATTGTTGAAGTCGTGGGCAATGCCGCCGGTCAGTTGTCCGACCGCTTCCATCTTTTGCGACTGGCGCAGCGCCTCTTCGGTGGCCTTCAACCGGTCCGCGGCGGCTTTTTCAGCCGTAACGTCGCGGGCGACGGCGTAGACGTGGTCGTCGTCCGACACGCCGATCCACGACAGCCAGCGATACGATCCGTCCTTATGACGAAAGCGGCTTTCGAACCTGACGGTGGTGTTATCGGCGCCCAGTTTTTGGACATGCGCCTGCGTTATGCCGCCGTCATCGGGATGCTCCAGCCATTGCGACGTCCGCTTCAACAGCTCGGCCTCGCTCCATCCCAACGTTCTGGTCCAGGCCGGATTGACTGTCTGCCAGATACCGGCACGGTCCGCGACCAGCAGCAAATCCTGCGACACGTTCCAGATCCGGTCGCGCTCGCGGGTTTTTTCCTCGACACGTTCGGCAAGGGTCGCGTTCAATCGGGCGAGCTCACCGGCGATCAGCTTCTGATCGTGCACGTCGGTGTTGGTGCCGATCCAGCGGATAATGCCGCCCTTGTCGTCGCGCGCCGGCACCGCGCGCGCCAGAAACCAGCGGTACGCGCCGTCTGCCCGGCGCAGGCGGAATTCGACCTCGTAGGCGTCGCCGCTGGCGATCGCACTGGTCCATGCAGCGAGCGCGCCGGGGATATCGTCGGGGTGGACGATCCGGCCCCACTTCTCGCCGTCGAGTTCACCGGGGCCTGAGCCGGCATATTCATAGACCTGCGGATTGAACCAGATGAGATATCCATCCGGACGCGCGGTCCAGACATGATGCGGTACGGCTTCGGCCAGGGTGCGGAATTCCTCTGCGCTTTGCCGCAGCGCCCGTTCCGCCGCCACCTGCTCGGTAATGTCCGAGTGCGCACCGACCAGCCGGACGGCTCTGCCGTTTTCGTCGCGCTCGATGGTGGATCTGACCGATATCCAGCGCATTTCGCCGTCGCTGGGACGAATGATCCGGTACTGGACAGTATATTCGCGGACTTTGCCGGCGACGGCATCGCGGAATTTTTTTTCCGTGGCTGCGCGATCGTCCGGATGAATGCGGCGCACCCAGTCGTCGTGGGTTTCGTTGGCCGCATCCAGCGGCAGCCCGTGGATCAGCAGGTATTCAGGGGAACGGCGATTGTGGAATCCGGTGCGCAGATCGACTTCCAGCCCGCCGATCCGGCCGATCTGCTGCACGCGCGCCAATTCGGCCTCCCGCTCACGCAGCGCCAATGTCGCAAGATGCTGTTCGGTGACGTCGCGGCAGACAACCAGCACGCCGCCGACGCCATCGGCTTCGTCGATCGGACTGTAGCCATAGGTCCAGTAGACCTGTTCGAGCTTGCCATGGCGCGTGACCGGCACGAGCTGGTTCTCATTCCAGGTCGCGCCGCCGCCGCTCATTACCTGATCGATCTGCGGACCGATAATGGGCCAGATTTCAGCCCAGCATTCGCGGCCGCGCTGGCCCAGCGCGCCGGGGTGCCGCTCCGGACCCATGGTCTGACGGTAGGCGTCGTTATAGAACTGGATCAGTTCGGGGCCCCACCAGATGAACATCGGGTGGTTGGTGTTAAGCAGGATTCGAACCGCGGTGCGCAGGCTCTGCGGCCAGGCATGCGCCGGACCGATCGAGGTCGCCGACCAGTCATAGCCGCGCGTCAACGCGCCCATCTCCCCGCCGCCGGCGAGAAAATCGACTTGATCCGATCGATTGAAATCCAGCATTCAGGACAACTGGCCAGCCCGACCAACGTGACAGGCGGAACTTAACCGCCTGCCGCCCTCTCTGCAAATGTTCCGGTTTTGGTTTGGGTTCCAATTTATTTAGCGCCTGCAGGAACAAAAAGCGAAATTCGCGCAGCGCTATTTCATCAAGCCTGCAGCCGTAAGCGCCCGGTTGATCACGGCGCTGACATCGATCGCAGGGCGTCGCGGCGGTCGGCGTGACTTGGCAGGGCCTGCCGATAGCGCCGACGGCCAAGGTATGGCGTTGATTTCAGGAGCAGAGGGCGCAGGAAGTGCGGGCGCCGCCGTGATGGCCGGCAACGTGGTCGCCGCCGCAACCGGCTTTGAAGCCTCCTTTGATACGTCCTTGGGCTGGTGAACCCGGCCGGTAAGTCCGAAGAAACACGCGATATGATAGGACGACGATATGCCGGCCTCGATCATGAACGCGCCCTGGGCGCCGTAGCGTTCATCGTTGTCAGCGATCCCCAACGGAGTCCCATGGGCCATGTCGGTGATGGTGTAGGATTCGACCAGCGTCTCGCCATCCGCATTCCACCATACCGCGCGCGGATAGCCATCGACAGTGGATTGCGCCATCGGAACCGGAGGCAACTGATGCACATCGAGCCATTGCTTGATTATTTCGTCGGCATTCGACGGATTGACCGTCTTGTCGGCGCTGCCATGCCACACCGAGATTTTCGGCCACGGACCGTTGTGCGACGAGACGTTGCGGACGAGATCGCCGAGTTCGCGCGCCGGGCGCGCCGCCGAATGGTACATGCCGCTCAAGGCCTGCTGCACATTGGCGGCGATGCCGTAGGGAAGGCCGGCGATGATGGCCCCGCCTGCAAACACCTCCGGATAGGTCGCCAGCATCACCGACGTCATGGCGCCGCCGGCGGAGAGGCCGGTGACGAAAATGCGTTTCGCGTCGATGCCGTGATCGCGTGACATCCGCGCGATCATCTGCCGGATCGACAGCGCCTCGCCGCCGCCGCGCGCGATATCTTCCGGATTGAACCAGTTGAAGCAGCCGTTGCCGTTGTTCGATGTCTTCTGCTCGGGCATCAGCAGCGCAAAGCCGTAGCGATCGGCCAATGTCGACCAGCCGGCGCCGGCGTCGTAACCTGCTGCATTCTGGGTGCAGCCGTGCAGCACCACGACAAGCGGCAATCTCTGCCGCGCCCGTTGATCCCCGGGCAGATAGGAGAACATCTTCAGATCACCGGGATTGGTGCCGAATCCGGTAGTTTCGGACAGGCGGCTGGGACCCGCCGCCCGGCCTAGCCCGCTTGGAAAGCTGCCCAACCGGTTGAACTCGTTGAGTTTAGGAAGGCGGCGCAGGAATTCGATATTATTGGCGAGGGACACGGCAGCTCCTTTGTAAGAAACCTATAACCTCATCGAGAACAGATAGTTGCTGCACTGCAAAATAAAAAGACCGTGTGCTGCCGGTCGCCCGGTAAATCCGAACCGGCGTTGCCGCATCGCCGACCCTCAACGGCCGATGGCCATTCCCGTCACCTGGACAGAACCCTGCAGGACCACCGGACCGTAGGGTCGAACGGAGCGTCGGTAACACCCCGTCCTTGCGAGCAAAGCGAGGCGATCCAGAGCAGCGCGGCAAGACTGGATTGCTTCATCGCTACGCGCCTCGCCATGACGGCTAAATCGCCTTCAATTTGCGGTAGGCGAACCACACCATCTTCAACAGCAGCCAGCCGTCGCGGAAGCGGGAGATCTGAGTTTCGCCGAAGGTGCGCGCCTTGTAGTGGATCGGCGTTTCGATGATCTTGAGATTCTGCTTGGCGGCGCCGAAGATCAGGTCGAAATCGCCGAACGGATCGAAGTTGCCGAAATAGCCGCGCTCCTGCGCCAGCACCTCGTAATCCCGGCGCAACAGCACCTTGGTGCCGCACAGCGTGTCGGTCAGGCGGGTGTTGACCAGATAGCTGAACAGGTAGGCGAAAAACCGGTTGGCGATCAGGTTGAGCGGGCGCATCGCCTCATGCTCCATCGGGTAGATCAGCCGCGTACCGTTCACGAACTCGGCTTTGCCGGTTTCGATGACGGCGTGGTATTTCGGCAGCGCCTCCGGCGGCATGGTGAGATCGGCGTCCAATATCATCAGCACGTCGCCGGTTGCGGCGGCAAACCCCTTGCGGACCGCGTCACCTTTGCCTTTGCCGTCCTGTTTCAGCACCTTGATGTCCCAGACTCCCTTGTAGGCGTCGCGAACGCGCTCGCATTCCTCGAACGTGCCGTCGCTGGAGTTGCCTTCGACGAAAAGAATCTCCTGCGCGGAGCCGAATTTCGGCATCCTCAAAATCGCGTTTTCGATATTGCCCTTTTCGTTGCGGCACGGGATCAGGATGCTCGCCGAGAGCGCGCGATCCGGAAAATACCGCACCGGGCGTCCGACAATGTAGGTGCGCAGGCACAACTGCCTGATCCCGGGCAGCGGCGCGATGTATTTGTTGATCAGCGGCCCGAGGCCGAGCCAGCGCCGCGGCAGCAACTGCCGCTGTTCGGTCCGGATCACCTCGAAATCAGCGAGGTCCAGCAGGTTCAGAAAATCCGCGGTGGCGATGTAGTTGATGATCGGCTGCCTGCTGCGCAGCCGCAGCGCTTCGGCGAGCTTCAGCACCGGCTCCCACAAATGCGAGTAATAGGAGATAATGATCCGCGTCGACGGCGCGCAGAGTTGATGCACCAGCCGCAAGGTGCCGTCGATGTCCTCGAACATGCCGATGGTGTCGGCGATCACGATGTAATCGAACGGTCCTTCGATTCCGGCCAGCGTCGACGGATCTTCGACATCGCCCAGGACAAAGACGAGGTCGGCATGACGGGCGTTGGCCTTGGCGATGGTCTCGGCGCCGAAATCGACGCCCACGCCGTAAGACGGCTGCAAAGCGGCGAGCAAATTGCCGCGTCCGCAGCCCAGTTCCAGCACGCGCTTGCCTGGTGGAATTAGAAACTGCATGAATTTGCGGTCGTCATCATGGTAGGCCACGTTGAATTCGCGCCAGCGGTCCAGTTCGTCGCCGCTGGCTTCAAAGTGATCCAGCAGATCGCGCTTGCGCTGGTTGAGCACATGCGGATTGGATCGGGACGTTTCACTCGAATTCATTGCGGTTCCGGATACGCTGGCGGAAGTCGCCTTACTACAGCCTTGCCGGTGCGGAGCCAACACGTTGCCGCGGGCCGATCGCGGTCAAAAGAGGCAATCGCGCCGATTTGGCGGAGAGCGTCCGGGAACGAAGCGTCGAACCGGTACTTTTGATGCGCCATTCTGATCAGCGGCGTTTCGACGAAGCGATAACTTGCAGCGCAGATCAAAACTGGAGCGCGTGAAGAACGCCGCATTGCGTCCGGGGCACGTTATTTGCGACGAGCCTGCGCGGCGGCAACCCTGAGCAATTGCCATGCGCCGCTCGGCCACGTAGTTTGCGGGCCAGCCAACCAAGAACAAACGTCCGGAGAGAAACCCCATGGCACGTCTGAAATTCGGAGCCTTCCTCGCCCCGCATCATCCGATCGGCGAGCATCCGATGCTGCAGTTCCGCCGCGATCTGGATTTCGTCGAGCAGATCGATGCGCTCGGCTTCGATGAATTCTGGTGCGGCGAGCATCATTCCTCGGGCTGGGAAATGATCGCCTCGCCGGAGATGTTCCTTGCCGCCGCCGGCGAGCGCACCAAACGGATAAGGCTCGGCACCGGCGTGGTGTCGCTGCCCTATCACCATCCGTTCAACGTGGCGCAGCGCATGGTGCAGCTCGACCACATGACCGGCGGCCGCGCCATCTTCGGCTCCGGCCCCGGGGCGCTGGCGTCCGACGCGCACACGCTCGGCATCGATCCGATGACCCAGCGCGACCGTCAGGACGAGGCGATCGGCATCATCCGCCGGCTGTTCAACGGCGAACGCGTCACCGCCAGGAGCGACTGGTTCACCATGAACGACGCGGCGTTGCAGATCCTGCCGCTGCAGGAGGAGATGCCGTTCGTGGTGGCGTCGCAGATCTCGCCTTCCGGCATGACGCTGGCCGGCAAATACGGCATCGGCATCATCTCGCTGGGGTCGATGTCGACGCAGGGGCTGATGGCGCTGCCGACGCAATGGGGATTTGCCGAGGACGCCGCGAAAAAGGCCGGCACCACGATGAGCCGCGCCAACTGGCGGGTGCTGCTGTCCTGGCACATCGCCGAAACCCGTGAACAGGCGCGCCGCGAAGCCGGCGCCGGACTGATGCGCTGGCACAACGAATATAATGTCGGCACGCTGCAGCGGCCGGGCCTGCAGCCGTTCACGTCTCCCGAGGACGCCGTCGAGAAGACTGCGGGCGGCGAAGCTGCGGCCTCCACCATCGGCACTCCTGACGATCTGGTGAAGACGATCAAGAGCCTGATGCAGGTGAGCGGCGGCGTCGGCACCATCGTCGGCTTCGTGCACGACTGGGCCAATCCGGAAAACACCCGCAGAAGCTGGGACATGGTGGCGCGCTATGTGATTCCGGAAATCAACGGCTACACCGCAAAGCTGCGCGAATCGCAGAAGTTCCTGGTGGAGAATCGCGCGGTATTCGAGCGCGCAGGCCAAGCGGTGATGGCAAAGATCATGGAGAACGACAAGGCCGCCGCGGCGCTGCCCCTCACCGGCCCCGGCCGGGTCGCGATCCCCACCATCAACGCGCCGGACCTGCAGAAGGAAGCCGCGAAACGGAAGGCGTAAACCTCGTCATTCCGGGGCGTACGAAGCGAGCCCGGAATCCATAACGACGACATGGGATTATGAATTCCGGGCCTGCGCCAAGAGGCGCATCCCGGAATGACGGCGGTTGAGTGTTCTACTTCGCGTAATAATCCTGCACCGTCTCCCAGGCCACATTCTGCAAGAACCGCGCGGTCGGCTCGTCGATGCCGGCGAGATAGCCGTTGCCGACCGGCGAGCGGCCGGTCAGCGCCGAGAATACCACGCAGGATGCGAGGTAAGTCCCGGCGAGACTCGGGTGACGCTTGTCCGGCGCATAGAGATTGAGCTCCGGCTGTTTTGAAATCGCGCGCGCGAACGCCAGTCCCGCGGGGATCACCAGCGCCTCATTGGCGTTGCCGGCAATGGTATAGGCCTCGGCGAGCTGCGCGGTCATTTCCGGCTTGTCGGCGTAGGCCCAGGACATGAAGAACACCGGCCTGGCGCCATGCTTGCGCGCGGTATCGCTGCCCTTCCCGGCGAATTCGGTGAATACCGATTTGAGCTTCGGATGGATCGGGCACTGGCTGCAATCCATCAGGATCGCCACGTCGAACAGCTTGTCGAGCTTGTTGAAGACGACGTTGTTCTGGTCGTCGAACGAATAGTTGCCGATGGCGTTGGGCCGGAAATAACTTTCGACGTCATGCCAGTCGAAGCCGGAGCCGCTGATGGTCACCGAGGTGGCGCGATAGTCTGACTTGTGAGCGGGGTCGGCGGCCCGCTCCAGCCCGAGCACATGGCTATGCATGCTGTTGTTGTAATAGAAAAAGCTGTTGCCGATGAAAATTTCGGTCTTGGGAAAATCCGGACCCAGCGTCGTGAGCCTGGGCTTGGTCTGGGCGGCAAGCCCGCTCGCAGCGATCATCATAGCGGCAAGCGCCACGAACGTTGCGCGGAAAATTCCTGGCATTTCAACCTCCCGGTCCGATTTTCAGGTTCGCACCCTACCACGCCGCGGGGGTTTTTCGTAACCTGCGAACATGCCAATATGATATAGCAGGCCGTTAACCGGAGTTCTCGCCATGTCGATGCAAAGTATGGCCTCTCCCGTGGCGGCCTTTGTCAGCCCGCCGAAGCGCAAGGACCTTGCCCACATTCCCGGCGAGGAAGGCTGGCCGGTGATCGGCCGGACGCTTCACGTGCTCGCCGACCCCAAGGGCGAAGTGCAGCGCATGGCCGCCAGATACGGTCTGGTCTATCGCAGCCGCGTGCTGGGCGAAACCAGCATCTCCGCGCTCGGGCCCGAGGCCAACGAACTGTTGCTGTTCGACCAGACCAAACTGTTTTCCTCCACCCACGGCTGGGAAACCATCCTCGGCCGGTTGTTTCCGCGCGGGCTGATGCTGCTGGATTTCGATGAACATCGTCTGCATCGCCGGGCGCTATCGGTGGCATTCAAGTCCGGACCGATGAAATCCTATCTCGGCAAACTCGACGCCGGCATTGCCGCACGGGTGGCGCAATGGCGCGCGCAGCCGGGGCCAATGCTGTTCTATCCGGCGATGAAGCAGCTCACGCTCGATCTCGCCGCCACGTCTTTTCTCGGCGCCGGAATCGGCGCCGAGGTCGATGAAATCACCGGCGCCTTTGTCGACATGGTCGCCGCCGCGGTCACGCCGGTGCGCAAACCGTGGCCGGGCACCCAGATGGCGCGCGGCGTCAAGGGCCGCGCGCGCATCGTCAGGTATTTCTCCGAGCAGATCCCGATCCGTCGCTCGCAAGGCGGCGAAGACCTGTTCTCGCAATTGTGCCGTGCCACCCACGACGACGGCGCGCTGCTTTCGACACGGGACATCGTGGACCACATGAGTTTCCTGATGATGGCGGCGCACGATACCCTGACCTCGTCGCTGACGTCGTTCATCGGCGCGCTCGCCGCCAATCCGCAATGGCAGGACGCGCTGCGCGCCGAGGTGAACGCGCTCGGCCTCGGTGCGGGCGAGGCGACCACCTTCGACAGGCTCGAAGCCATGCCGCTGTCGGAGATGGCGTTCAAGGAAGCGATGCGGATGAAGCCGCCGGTACCGTCGATCCCCCGCCGCGCCATGCGCGATTTCACCTTCAAGGGATTTGCGATTCCGGCCGGTACGCTGGTTTCGACCAATCCGCTGTTCACCCACCACATGCCGGAGCATTGGCCCGATCCCGAAAGGTTCGACCCAATGCGTTTCACCGACGAAGCGCAGCGCGCCCGGCATCGATTTGCCTGGGTACCGTTCGGCGGCGGCGCGCATATGTGTCTCGGGCTGCATTTCGCCTATATGCAGGCGAAGTGTTTTGCCCGGCATTTTCTGCAGAACCTCAGCGTCTCGCTGGAGCCGGGCTATGTCCAGCAATGGCAGATGTGGCCGATCCCGAAGCCGAAGGACGGCTTGCGGGTGATGCTGACGGCGGTTTAACCGGCGGGCGTTGCGCTTATGCGTCAAGGCCGACCACGTCGATGCCGTCAGCGCGGCCGCGAATCGGAAGCCGGCCGAGGTCGCGAACCGCGCACGGCGGCGCCGAATTGAACCGTGCCATCGCCGCGCGCGACGCGAGGAATCCGCCATCCACGTTGCGGCTGAGTTCTTCCAACCTAGCCGCGATGTTCATGACGTCGCCGTTGAACACGATGGCGCGCTTGATGTCGCCGATCTCGCCGACGATCACCGGTCCGAAATGCAGGCTGCCGCGGATTTGCGGCGCGGCTCCGAACTCGCGTTCGAACTGACCGGCCGCGCGCGACAGCTCTCCGCGCATCGCCAGAAAGCAGCACAGCGGACGGCAATCGACCGCGCCGCCGCGTTCCGGCCACGTCACGATCACCTCGTCGCCGACATAGTTAAGCACCTCGCCACGCGTATCCACCACCGCGATGGTGAGGAGGCGGAAAGTACGATCGAGAAAACGATGGATCCCGATCCCGCCAAATCGCTCGGCCAGTCCGGTCGATCCTGCGATGTCGACGAACAGCACGAAGCGGTTTTCCTGTACCGGCATATGGTAGCGTCCGGTGATGAAATTGAGCAATGCGCGCCGACCGATGAGATTGGTAATCCCCAGAATGAGATTGATGGCCACTGCCAAGACGCCGGAATAAATCGTCGCGGCCCAGAAGGTGTCAATCGACGGTTCGACCGGCAGTCCGGCAAGAACGGCGCCCAAATGGAAGAACTGAATGGGGATGATGATCGCGGCGTAGATCGCGCTTCGCACGATCACACTCTTGGTGAACGAAAGACCCCCGAGCCAAGCGCGCATCGGCCCCTCTACGACGAATAGTTCGATTCCGCCGATCGCGATGCAAATCAGGAGTCCGTAGATGATACCCGACGCCACGCCTGACGTGGAGGTGTGGCCCAGCGATACGGGAAACACGATTCCCCCGATGATGCCGCTGGCAATGATGCCTGCAAACAACCGCAGTTTACGTTCGAGCCTGGCGTCCATTCTGCGCACCTCCTGCCGCCGACTATACACGGCCCGCATCGCCTGCCTTGGCAAGCCGCGGGATAGTACCGGCGGAAATGACTGGATTTTCGCGGGGTCGGGTCCAAAATGCCGTCTGCTTCAGGAATCCGACGACCCGGAAGGACGCCATGTTGCGCAACGATCTCGATCCGCTCATCCTCGATCTGCTGGAATGGATTGCGCGTGAGCCGCGCAGCCATGCGGACGTGATCGACGCTTGGCGTACCTCCTGCCCGCGGCTGACGGTGTGGGAGGACGCGATTGATCGCGGGTTCGCCGCGCGCGAACCCGCGCCGGGACGGAAAGCCATGATCCGGCTGACCGAGGCGGGCCGCGACTTTCTACGTGAGCATGGAAGGATGGTCGGTGGCGCCCACGAACCCGGCCATCATTGCCGGGCTTGACCTACTGGATCACACATCTCGTCATACGCGGGCTTGACCCGCATATCCATCTCCTTTGGAAGACCCTTTTAAAGGATGGATACGCGGGTCAGGTCCGCGCATCACGGCCGTCGTCTCAACCCTTCGCGTCATCGAACGCCTTGCGCATCGCGGCGAGACCCTGCTGCTGCCCGCTCCAGTTGCGGCCGCCGGTGATGGCGCCGTCGATCACGAGATCATGGCCGTTGATGAAGCTCGATTCGTCGCTGGCGAGGAATAGTGCGGCATGGGCGATGTCTTCCGGCAGCCCGGCGCGCGGGATCGGCTGCGCGGTCTTGTAGATTTCGCGCATCACGTCGGGCGTCTTCTCCGCCGCTTCGACAGAAAGGCCGAGCGCTTTGCCGAAAATACCGGTGGCGATCGCTCCCGGCGAAATGCTGTTGACCCGGATACCGGATTCGCCGAGCTCCATCGCCACGCATCTGGTCAGGTGAATGACCGCGGCTTTGGCCGCGCCATACACCACCGACGACGAGAAGCCGGCAAGCCTGCCGGCAATGCTGCCGTTGTTGATGATGCTGCCGGAGCCCTGTTTGCGCATATGAGGCGCCGCATGTTTCATGCCGAGCATGACGCTGCGCACCAAAGTCGCCATCGCGGCGTCGAAGCGGTCAACCTCAAGCCCCTCGATGCCGCCGGTCTGCGCCGGACCTCCGGCGTTGTTGAACAGGCAATCGATGCGGCCGAATTTTTCCACCGCGGTGCCGATCAGCGCGCGCATCTGATCTTCCTGCGTCACATCGGTCTGGCGAAAGATGCAGCTGGAGCCGAGCCGCCTGGCGAGCGCCTCCCCCTCCGGCGCGCGGCGCCCGGCGGCGACGATGTTCGCGCCTTCGGCGACGAAGATCTCCGCCGTCCGCAACCCGATGCCGCTGGTGGCCCCCGTAATGACAGCGATCTTGCCGTTCAGCCGCCCCATCTCGTTCTCCTTTGTCAGAATATTGTTCCGGCATATTCCCGGCTTGGGGATGGCAAAGCAAGCCGCCGGCAGCCGACTCAATTGGCTACCTCAGGTGGTGTAATCTGTTCTATGGTCAGCCTTGATTCAATGTGCCGACCGGCTGGATGGGACCAATGGAAAAATGGGCTGAGGAATTCCGCCGCGGCTGGCAGGGCATATCACCGCCGTCGCTGCCGCTCAGCCTGGGCTTCGCGGCCTCCTGTCTCGCACTGGCAACCGGCGTTCGCTGGGGCCTCTCGCTGATCCGGCCCGAACTGGCCTTCGCACCATATTTTCCGGCGGTGCTGTTTGCGACGGCTTTCGGCAGCTTTCGTATCGGCGTGGCGGCGGCGGCCGCGGGCGGCCTGCTCGGCGCCGCAGTAACGTTCGACGAAACCCCGGCCGATTCCGCGCGGCCCGTCCTGCTGCTGATTTACGCGGTGGTGTCGGGACTCATTATATGGGGCGCCGGGCATTATCGATTGATCGCGTCGCATCATCGCAGCATTTCGAACCGCCTGAGGGAAGAAGAAAGCTACCGAAAGCTGGTGGTCGACGAGCTTCAGCATCGGCTGAAGAACAAGCTGTCGACGGTCCACGCCGTACTGCATAACCAGCCGCAAATCTGGGCCGGCGTCGATGCGCGCCTTCGCGCGCTGTCGGCGGCCGACGATCTGATCGCGCGGGCCGACGGCAGAGGGCGCGATTTGAGGGATCTGCTGCTGATGGAGTTGGGACCCTACGGCCACTTGCGATTCACGCTGAGCGGCGAACGGCTATTTCTTCCCGCCAAATTTGCCGTCAGCTTCGCGCTGATCCTCCATGAACTTGCCACCAATGCCGCCAAATACGGGGCATTTTCTGCCCCAGGGGGGTTGCTGCAGGTATCGTGGTCCGCGGCCGGGGATCGGCTCACGCTGGTCTGGGACGAGAATGAAGGTCCACCGATCACCACGGTGGGCAAGGCCGGCTTTGGCACCAAGCTGTTGCACGCCGCGCTAAAGCCGTTCGATGGCAGCACCGAGATCGCGTTTTTGCGGACTGGGGTCCATTGCACGCTGAAATGCCGGATCCCGCACGACGTGGTCTGAGCGTCATGCCCGGCCTTGTGCCGGTCGTCCTTTCATTAAAGCAGAAAGGCGTGGATGGCGGCGACGGAGCCCGGCCATGGACGACTGGTGCCGCCGTTGACGCTCTGTTAATGACAACCTGCAGCGGTTCCATACAAACCGCCGCTGCGGAGCCCCGACCCCATCTTTCTGACAAGGACTTAACGAAAACTACAAACGACCTTGCGAAGGTCGGCGGCCATGCACTGTGCCGCCAGCCATCGCGTCGGGACCGACGCAGCCGATGTCGACCACGCTGCCGTTCGCCCGGGTGTTGCGCGGCCCGGAGACGAGCGCAACGTCCACGCCGAGCTGAATCTTCTGAATGAAATTATCAGGATGCTCCCTACCGGTGTAACCGTGCAGGACGAGCAGGGACGCTTTGTGCTCGTCAACGACGCCGCCGCGGCGCAGTTGAGGATTCCCGCAGAGGATTTGCGCATCGCCGCGCCGCTCGTCGCGAACGACCTGGTCCATCGCCGCGACACCTGTATCCGATTGCTGCGCGCGGACCGCGCCGTCGTCAGCGAGGAATGCGTGTCCGACGGCGATATCAAGCGGACGTTCCTCACCGCACACCGCCCGGTTCGTATCGCCGATGCAAAGCTGCTGCTGACCAGTTCCGCCGATCTAAGCCCGCAGAAGGCCGTGCAGGACGAGCTATTCCGCCGCGCCTATTATGATGAACTGACCGGGCTGCCGACGCGGCGGGTGATCGAACGGCATGTCAACGACCTGCTGCATGAGGATGCCGCCGAACCATTCGCGCTCGCGTTTCTCGACGTCGACAATTTCAAGCACATCAACGACTATTACGGCCACGCCATCGGCGATGCGCTGCTGGTCGAAATCGCGCGGCGGCTCGGGCTGGACTTGCGCGAGTCCGACATGCTGTCGCGGATCAGCGGCGACGAGTTCCTGTTGCTGCTGAACCCGGTGCAAAGCCAGCAGGAGGTCGCCGACCACATCCAGTTTCTGCTGCAGCGGCTGCGGGCGCCGTTCTTCGTCGACGGCTCCGAGGTGTTCGCCTCTGCCTCGATCGGCGTCAGCCTGTATCCCGAACATGGCCGCAGTTACGACGTGCTGCGTCAGAATGCCGACATCGCGATGTACCGCGTCAAGAACGAGGGCAAGGGCGCCGCGGTTTTCTTCGACGTCAGCATGGAGCGCGAGGCGCTGGCGCGCATGGAACTGGAGCAATCGCTGCGGCTGGCGATCCTCGACAAGCGGTTCTGCTGCGCGTTCCAGCCCAAGGTCGATATCCGCACCCGCGAAATCAAGGGCATCGAGGCGCTGGTTCGCCTGCGCAACGACGAAGGCGTGCTTCAGGCGCCGGGCACTTTCATCAATCTCGCGGTGGAGCTTGGATTGATCGACGAGCTCACCCATCTGGTGCTGGCCGAGATCATGAAGTCGATCGATCTCATCAACGACACCTTCGGCTCCGAGACCAGCATCAGCGTCAATGTCGCGGCGAAGCAGGCCGGCAATCCGGAGTTCATGCAGTCGTTTGCGCGCGCGCTGGAGGCGACGGGTTGTCCGAGACGGTTCATCATCGAGGTGACGGAAGACGCTTTTGTCGCGAAAACCCATTTCCAGGACCGGATCCTGCCGGAGTTCCGGCGGCTCGGGGTCGGAATTTCCATCGACGATTTCGGCATCGGCTACTCGTCCTTGTCAGCGCTGGCCGACATCACCGCCGACGAGATCAAGATCGACCGCTCCTTCATCACCGACATCCACAAGCGTCCGCGCAGCCAGGGCATCCTGAAAGCCATCGAATCCCTGAGCGAAGCGCTCGGCATGACGGTGATCGCCGAGGGCATCGAGACATTCGAGGAACTGGCCTATCTGCAGGCCGCCACGAAGATCCGCTACGCTCAGGGGTTTTATTTCTCCAAGCCGATCTTTCTGGAAGAGCTCGGCGCGATCGGCCGCACCTCAAGCGCCGTCCGCGCCGTGTCGAAAAACCGGCCGATGCCGGAGACGCGGCCTGTGTATTCGCGTGCTAACGGGTACGGTCGGTAACTCCGCAAGGGACCACAAGCACTCGTCATGGCCGGGCCTGACCCGGCAACCCTCTTTTTCGGTAAATTCCAGTGAAGCGATGGATACGCGGGTCAAGCCCGCGTATGACGCTGAGAGTGTGTCGGCATTTCGTACGGTTCTGTGCGGCTACCTTGTCAATGCCGGCAGCGGCGTTACCTTGTCGTCCGGCATGCCGGCCTGCATGGTGATCAGCGTCATCGACACCAGGTCGTAATATCCGATGATGCCGATGATATCCATGATGCCGCGTTCGCCGAACTGGCCGAGCGCCGCCTTGTAGACCGGGTCGGATACTTTCTTGTCACGATAAAGCGCGGACGCCAGATCGTACAGCGCCGCTTCGTCCTCCTTCATGGCCTCCGGGCGCTTGCCGGCCGCGATGTCGTTTGCAACCTGCGGATCCAGGCCGCCCTTCAGCGCCAAGGGGTAATGCGCATACCATTCATATTGCGCGGTCCACTGCCGCGCCGTGATCAGGATTGCCAATTCGCTCAGGCGCGGCGGCAGCGAAGTATTCCAGCGCAGATAATCCGACAGCGCCGACAGGCGGTTGGCCAGATCAGGATTGGCGATATAGGCGCGATAGGGGGGATTGACGAATTTCGCATTGCGCGGCGGCACCGAGATCAGCTCCGCCCATTTCTTCTGCTCGGGATTGAGCTGCTCGGCGGTCATGGGCGGGAATCGCGTGATTTCGTCCGCGCGAACCTTGGGTGAGAGGACCAGCGATGCAGCGATGACGATGAAGGCCAGAAGATGTTTCATTTTTATTCTCCCCGATGTTTCTTGAACTTCCGTCATTGCCGGGCGTGACCCGGCAATCCATCCTTTGCGACAACCCTTGTGAAGCGTGATCGATACGCGGGTCAAGCCCGCGGGATGACGCCGAGCGTGCGTCCGCATTTGCCCTACTCGCCCTTGATGTTATTCTCCTGCACCACGGGTCCCCACAGGTCCATCTGCGCTTTGAGGAATTTCGCTTCGTCCTCCGGCCCGCCCAGCAGCATGGCGACCTGAAGGTTTTCCGAAATCTGTTTCGAGATCCCCGGTTCGCGCAGGGTTTCGATCAGCGCGGTCCCAAAACGCTCGTTGATCGGTTTCGGCGTGCCGGCCGGGGCAAAAACACCCCACCACGCGTAGGATTCGAAATGCGCGAAACCGCTTTCGATGGCGTTCGGTACCGCCTGCAGTGTGGACATGCGGGTCTTGCCGGTTTGCAGGATCGGCCGTATCGTCGCCGCGCTTACCTGCGGCATCACCAGGGCGGCGCTGCCGATGATAAAATCGACATGGCCGGCAATGGCGTCGTTCATGGCGGGGCCGCCGCCGCGATAGGGCACGTGTACCATCTTGATGCCGGCGAGCTTGGTCAGCTGCACCATGGTCAGGTGACCGACGCTGCCCGATCCGACCGACGCATAGGTCAGCGTGTCCGGTTTTGTCTTTGCGGCGTCGATGACGTCGGCGAAGGTCTTGTAGGGACGCGACGGATGCGTCGCCAGCACGTTCGGCGCGGTGCCGATCAGCACCACCGGATCGAGGTCCTTCTGGGTGTCGAACGGCAGGTTCTGCAGGAACGGATTGACGGCATGGGTGTCGAACACGAACAGCCAGGTATTGCCGTCGGGCGCCGACTTCGCCACCGATGCGGTGCCGGCGCTGCCGGAGCCGCCGGATTTGTTTTCGATGACGATGGCGGCGCCGAGGCGCTGTTGCAGCCCGGCCTGCACCAGACGCGCGATCGGGTCCACGGTGCCGCCGGGCGGGAACGGCACGACGATCTTGATAATGCCCGACGGCCAGTTCTGCGCGCGCGCCGCCCGGCGGTGCGCCAGTATCGGAACCATCGCCGCGCCGGCAATCATGGAACGCCGCGTTATCGGCATGAAGTCCTCCCCGTCTTGTTCGAGCCTTGTTGGCGGCTGCAAACCGCGCCCGGAGTGAAGCACACCGCGCGCCGACAATACAGGTGGCACCGCGTCAAGCCGCCCGTTCCGGCATGGCCGGGCTGCCATGAGCCGCGGAGTCGGGACCGCAGCAACGCCGCCTACTGAGCCCGTTGCCGCCGCGGGCCCAATCGGCTAAACGAACCTCACGCACCCGTAGCTCAGCTGGATAGAGCGTTGCCCTCCGAAGGCAAAGGTCACACGTTCGAATCGTGTCGGGTGCGCCACGCTCTCTTCGCCTCGCGACGTTCCGCTATAGCCGGCTCACCGGGTAAGCACGAGGTGGGTCGCCAGCTCCGTCGGCACCACCTCCGTCACACCATAGCCGAGGCCCGGCAGGTCAATGCCTTCGAACAGGGCTTCACCGCGGCCCAGGAAAGCGGGCGCGATCGCCAGGTGCATCTCGTCGATCGCGCCGGCGAGAAGGTACTGGCGGACGGTCGAAACGCCGCCGCCGATCTTCACGTCCAGGTCGCCCGCGGCGGCCTTGGCCTGGGCGAGTGCCGACTCGATCCCGTCGGTGACGAAATAGAAAGTCGTCCCGCCCTCCATCGCGATGGGCGCGCGGGCGTGGTGGGTGAGGATGAAGGTCGGCGCGTGGTACGGCGGATCGTCGCCCCACCAGCCCTTCCAGTCCGGCCCGCCCCAATTGTCGCCGGCCGGTCCGAACATGTTGCGGCCGAGAATGAAGGCGCCGAAGCCTTCCGCTGCGGCGCGGGCGAAGCGATCGTCAGTCCCGCCGTCTGCCCCGATCATGGATCGAAAGGCCCGGGTCGGATAGAACCAGTTGTGCAACGCCCGGCCCCCTTTGCCCATCGGATGCTCCAGGCTCTGTTCCGGGCCGGCGCCGAAGCCGTCGGTGGACACTGCAAACCCTCTTACGCGCACCTTGCCCACGGGTGACCTCCGTCTGTCAGCGAACCGATCTGAGCAGAAGTTTCAGCCGGCGACAGCTCGCGCGGCTGAACCACCCTTTCCTCGAAGAGAAATTCCGCCAATCTATCGAACGTGCCATTCCAGCCAGCGGAATGGCTGATGGCGCTCTTTATTGACAGGAACCCGGTCTGACTAAAATGCATCCGAGTGCCTCCGTTCGCCAACTCCTCAAGGCGAACGATGACGTGGGTCTGGACGTCAGGGCCATCTTCATGGTTCGGAGTTTCCCAAGCGAACGTGAATTCCAGGCGTTCAGGCGGCGTTACGACGAGATATCGTCCTGATTGCCAGAGCACAACGTCTTCAACGTTGTCTGACTTGAGGCAGGCGCGCCACGCTCCTCCCACGCGGACATCCGCACAAACTTCGGCCGCCGGATAAAACTTCGGGCCGTGCCATCGGAGTATCCGGTCGGGTTGTGTCCAGGCCCGCCATACGCGCTCGCGCGGCGCGTTAAAGTCCCGAGTTATCGTTAAGGGTCGCGGTAAGTCGCTGTTCTCGACACCAGGACAATCGTCGCTGTAACTCGCGTTGCGGTCAGACATCCTCGGATCCCCCAGCCTCCGGCATTTCCAGATACGCGGCCAGGCGATCGAAGCTCCCTTCCCAATGCACGCGACACTTTTCGATCCAATCCGCGATTTCCGAAAACGCGGCTACTTGAAGTTTCGCGGGCCGAGCGACGGATTTGCTAGGCCGACTGCGTGTAACGAAGCCGGCGCGTTCCAGAACGGCCAGGTGCTTTGCGACCGCTGGAACCGTCATCTCCAACGGTTTCGCAAGATCAGCCAGGGTCAACTCGCCGAGGGCGAGGCGGGCCAACATTGCCCGCCGTGTCGGGTCAGCCAGAGCTGCGAACTTCGCGCTTAACGGATCATGCATATCTAAACCATCTAATATATATACCTGATGGTATATATATTGGCGGATTGCCTGTCAAGGCCGGGGATCGAGCGCTCAGGCGCGTGGCAGCGGAGCGGTGCCGACCGGTTCGAACTGCCGGCCAGGCGTGGTACGCTTGAGTCATCATCGGACGGCGGTTCGTGCCGGCCCATTGGCTGTTGCGTCCTACCAAGGTCAACCGCATCCATGACCACATCCCCCGTCGCCCCTGGCCAGGTTCGCCGCGCGCTGCTGCTGCGCGAGGAAATCGCGTTGCTCGATGTGCGGCACGAGGCCGGCTACGCCACCGGCCATCCGCTGTTTGCAGCCAACATGGCGGCGGACAGGATCGAACTCGAAGCCGAAATGCGGCTGCCGCGCAAGGATGTGCCGATCGTCATTTACGACGCGGGCGACGGCCTTGTTCTGCAGGCCGCGGATCGCCTGATGGCGTTGGGGTACACCGACGTTCGGCAGCTTGATGGAGGGCTGCAGGCATGGCGGATGGCCGGCTGCGAAATTTTTCAGGACGTGAACTCCTATGCCAAGGCCTTTGGCGAACTGGTCGAGCACCGTAAGCACACGCCTTCGCTGCCTGCGGACGAGGTCGCGGCATTGATCGCAGGCAACGCCAACGTCGCGATCCTCGATGTGCGCAGGCCGGATGAATATGCGACCATGAACATCCCCGGCTCGGTCAGCGTGCCCGGTGGGGAACTGGTGCTGCGCGCGGCAGCCGCCGCGCCCGACCCGGCGACGACCATCATCGTCAATTGTGCCGGCCGTACCCGGTCGATCATCGGCGCCCAGTCGCTGATCAATGCCGGCCTAGCCAACAAGGTGCTGGCGCTGCGCAACGGCACGATCGGCTGGACGCTGGCCAACCAGCGGCTCGAGCACGGCGCCGACCGGCGCGGCGGGATCGGCCTGTTCGAGGGCGCGGCAGCCAACGCGCGCGATGTCGCCTACCGCGCCGGCGTGCGGCATGTCGGCCCGGACGACGCGATGGCGCTGCAGGCCCGAACCCATCGCACGCTGTATCGCTTCGACGTCCGCTCCGCGGACGATTATGCGGCCGGTCATCTTCCGGGCTTTCGCAACTATCCCGGAGGCCAGCTGGTCCAGGAGATCGACATGGCGGCTCCGGTGCGCGGCGCGCGCCTCCTGCTGACGGATGATAGAAGCGTGCGCGCGGATATGACCGCGTCCTGGCTCGCACAGATGGGGTGGGAAACCTATGTGCTCGACGGCGGCTACGACGGCGCGCTGGAGGTGGGACCGCCGGAGGTTTTGCCAAAGCCGGATCCGTCCCACCGTTACCGGCGTCCCTACGAGGGCACCGATATCGACACCGCCGCGATGCAGGCCTATCTCGACTGGGAATATGGCCTGGTCGAGCAGCTGCGGCGCGACGCGACGCATGGGTTTTTTGTGATTTGAGGCCAGACGGGCGCCGCTTAGTCCGCGCGCTCCGGTCTGACGGGCCCATTCCGTCCCGGCTCTAGCCGGACGCCGCCCAACCATGCTTTGATGCGCGGACAACAAACAGGCCGCGCCTTCATCGAAGGCAAGCGGCGGGCGACTGGGAGACGAAATGCCGAAATTCACCATTCTAACGCCGAAAGGCGCGAGCTTCACCGTGGCGGGCGGCGGTTACGGCTACGAGATGGAAGCGCTGGAGGGAATCGGGGCCGAGATCGTCGAGGCACCGGCCAATGAACCGGACTTCATCGCCGCCGCCAAGCATGCCGATGCCATCTATGGCAAGAGCATGCGGATCTCCAAGGCGATCATCGACAGTCTCGAGAACTGCAAGGTGATCACGCTCGGCAGCGTCGGCGTCGATAGCGTCGACGTCAAGGCCGCCACCGCGCGCGGCATTCCCGTCACCAACATCCCCGACACGTTTATCGAGGAAGTCGCCGATCACGCCATGGCGCTGCTGCTGGCGGGCTTCCGCCGGCTGGTCGCGCAAGACCGCATGGTGCGGGAAGGCCGCTGGGCCGAGGGCCGTCCGGCGCTGCTCAAGATTCCGCGGCTGATGGGGCAGACGCTGGGATTCATTTCGTTCGGGCGGGTGGCGCGCGCGGTGGCCAAACGCGCGGCGCCGTTCGGGCTTCGCATGATGGCTTACGATCCGTTCATCCAGGAAACGCTGATCTCCGATCACGGCGCGATCCCGGCGACCTTGTCCGAAGTGCTGTCGCAGTCGGATTTCATATCGATGCATGCGCCGGCGCGTCCTGAAGTGCACCATATGCTCGGCGAGAAGCATTTCCGGCAGATGAAGCCGGGCGCCATCTTCATCAACACCGGACGCGGCGCGACCGTGGACGAGGAAGCGCTGATCAAGGCGCTGCAGGAGGGCTGGATCGCGCATGCCGCGCTCGACGTGCTGGAGACCGAGCCGCCCTCGCACAATAATCCGATGCTGGGCATGGACAACGTCACGCTGACCGCGCATGTCGCCTCGGCTTCCGCGCGCTTCGACGAGGCGCGCAAGCGCCGCGTCGGCTACGAACTGTCGCTGGTGCTGTCCGGGATGTGGCCGGTGAGCTGCGTCAATCCCTCGGTGCTGCAGAATACCACATTGCGCCGCTGGCAGCCGGTCGGCATGGATCGCGGTCCGAACAGCTGAACACATCATCGCGAGGAGCACTTGCGGCGAAACAATCCCGTTCCTGCTTTGGCCTCTGGATTGCTCCGCTTCGCTCGCAATGACGAACACGACAACAAAACAACCGGAGGAAGGCAATGCAGGACATCACCCGCCGCGACGCGCTCAGCCTGGGAGTTTCCGCCGCGGCGCTGGCCGCGACCGGCGCGTCGGCGCAGACGATCAAGGCTGCCGATGTAGCGAACCCGAATTTCGCGATCGAGAAAGGCGCCAGCCTGAAGATGCTGCGTCCGGTCCGATTCGTGAAAGCCGACGAAGACGTGTTCCGCGCCAATGCTGCAAAATTCACCGAGAAGACCGGCGTCGAGGTCAAGGTCGATTTCGTCGGCTGGGAAGACATCAACCAGCAGACCGCGGTGACCTCGAACTCCGGCGCCGGTCCCGACATCATCATCGGCTTTTCCGATGCGCCGCACATCTATGTCGACAAGCTGGTCGAACTCACCGACGTCGCCGACTATCTCGGCAAGCGTTATGGCGGCTGGCAGCCGCTGGCGCAGCGCTACGGCAAGCGCCACAAGAGCAGCGCGTGGATCGGGCTGCCGTTCGGCGCCAGCGGCGGACCGCTGATTTATCGCAAATCGGTTCTGCAATCGGTCGGCTTCGACAAGGTGCCGGAGGATCACGCCGGCATTCTCGACCTCTGCCGCAAGCTGCAAAAGGCCGGCAAGCCGGCGGGCTTCGCGCTGGGCAATGCCAAGGGCGACGGCAACGGTTTTGCGAACTGGGTGCTATGGTCGCACAACGCCTCCCTGCTCGACGAGGAAGGCAACGTCATCATCAACAGCAAGGAAACCGTCGCCGCGCTCAAATGGCTGAAGGAACTTTATCCGACCTTCATCGCCGGCACGCCCTCCTGGAACGACGTCAGCAACAACCGCGCCTACTCGTCCGGGGAAATAGCCCTCACCGCGAACGGCGTCTCGCTGTATTTCTCGCTCAAGAACGATCCCGCGACCGCCGCGATCGCGGAAGACACCGAGCATCAACTGCTGCCGAAGGGCCTGGCGAAAATGTCGCCGATGGCGGGTCTGACGCTGAACGCGATGGCGTTCAAGCACAGCCCGTATCCCAACGCGGCCAAGGCATTCCTGCAGTTCATGCTGGAGCGCGAGCAGTACGAGCCGTGGCTGAACGCCAACAGCGGCTACTGGTCCCAGTCGCTTGCCGCCTATGCGGACGCGGCGGTGTGGTCCGGCGATCCGAAGGTCCGGATCTTCAAGGACACCATGGCCAGCACCTATTACGATGGCTACAAAGGCCCGATTTCGACGGCAACCGGTGCGGTCTCTTCCGACTACGTGCTGGTGCAGATGTGCGCCGCCGTTGCGACCGATGCCGCGACTCCGGAGGCCGCGGCCGCGGAAGCCGAACGCCGCGCCAAGCGGTATTTCCGAAGGTGAGATACGTGCGACAGCGACGAGGTTCGTCCTGCCCGGGCTTGTCCCGGGCATCCACGTCTGTGCTGACTCCGAGCAAGCAAGACGCGGATGGCCGGGACAAGCCCAGCCATGACGAAGCGTACGGGACGTCGGCATGACTCTCACCACCACGCTTTCCCGCCGCTCCGACCATGCGCAGCCGAACTGGCTGGTCCGGCTGTTCGACTACAAGCCGTTCCTGATCGTCATTTGTCTGACGCCAGCGATCGGGCTGTTGCTGGTGTTCCTCACCTATCCGCTGGGGCTGGGCGTCTGGCTGGCGTTCACCGATACCACCATCGGCCGCCGCGGCGTCTATGTCGGGCTGGAGAATTTCCAGTACCTGCTGACCGATCCGTTGTGGTGGAGCGCGGTGTTCTACAGCGTGTTCTATACCGGCGTCGCGACGTTCGGGAAGTTCGCGCTCGGCTTCTGGCTCGCCCTGTTGTTGAACAACCATTTCCCGTTCAAGAGCCTCCTGCGCGCCATCGTGCTGCTGCCCTGGATCGTGCCGACCGTGCTCTCCGCGCTGGCGTTCTGGTGGATCTACGATCCCCAGTTCTCGATCATCTCCTATCTGCTGGTCGACGTCCTGCACCTGCGCGCCACCAATATCGATTTCCTCGGCAGCCCATGGCCGGCGCGGTTTTCGCTGATCGCGGCCAATATCTGGCGCGGCATTCCCTTTGTCGCGATTTCGCTGCTGGCGGGCCTGCAGACCATCTCGCCCGCGCTCTATGAGGCGGCGATGCTGGACGGCGCCACCGCCTGGCAGCGCTTCCGCTTCATCACCTTTCCGATGATGCTGCCCATTCTCGCCATCGTGATGACGTTCTCGATCATCTTTACGTTCACCGATTTCCAGCTGGTCTACGCCATCACCCGCGGCGGACCGGTCAACTCCACCCATTTGCTGGCGACGCTGGCGTTCCAGCGCGGCATCGCCGGCGGCGAACTCGGCGAGGGTGCGGCGATCGCAGTGTCGATGATCCCGTTCCTGGTGGTCGCAACGCTGTTCAGCTACTTCGGCCTGGCGCGCCGCAAATGGCAGCAGGGAGAAAGCAATGACTGAGGCCGTGGCGCAGCCCACCAGCAATGTCGCCAGTTCCACGCCCGAACCCATGGACTGGGATTCCAAGGCACGGCGGACGGTGATGATCTATTTGCCGCTGTCCTGCTTCGTGCTGATCCTGCTGTTTCCGTTCTACTGGATGACCATCACGTCGTTCAAACCGAACGCGGAGCTGTTGAACTACAAGGCGCACAATCCGTTCTGGATTTCCTCGCCGACGCTCGCGCACGTCAAACACCTGCTGTTCAACACCGCCTATCCGCACTGGCTGCTGACGACGATGTCGGTGGCCATCGGGGCCACCTTCATTTCGATTTTCTCCTCGACGCTGGCGGCATACGCCATCGAACGCCTGCGGTTCAGGGGCAGCCCCTATGTCGGGCTCGGAATCTACCTCGCTTATCTGGTGCCGCCGTCGATCCTGTTCATCCCGCTGGCGACGGTGGTGGTCCAGTTCGGGCTGTTCGATAGTCCGCTGGCGCTGATCCTGGTCTATCCGACCTTCCTGGTGCCATTCTCGACCTGGCTCCTGATCGGCTATTTCAAGTCGATCCCCTATGAGCTGGAGGAGTGCGCGCTGGTGGACGGCGCGACCCGGTTGCAGATCCTGTGGCGGATCACCCTGCCGCTGGCGGTGCCGGGATTGATCTCGGCAGGCATTTTCAGCTTCACGCTGTCCTGGAACGAATTCATCTACGCGCTGGCATTCATCCAGAGCAGCGCCAACAAGACCGTGCCGGTCGCGATCCTGACGGAGCTGGTGTCAGGCGATGTGTATCAGTGGGGCGCGCTGATGGCGGGCTCCCTGCTCGGCTCGCTGCCGGTCGCGATCTTCTATTCGCTGTTCGTGGATTATTACGTGTCGTCGCTGACCGGCGCGGTGAAGGAATAGCCGTCGTCCCCGCGCAGGCGGGGACCATAGCTCCGATCTATCACGATGAGCGAGGCGTTCGCCAATGGCATCCGCCGTCGCAAAACATCGAACATGGTGGTTATGGGTCCCCGCCTGCGCGGGGACGTCACCGTTTCGTCCGCCTCATCAGAACGACAGGCTTTCCTTTACCAACACCCAGCGGCCGTTCTTGACCTGCTGCACCTGGGTCACCGTCGAGGCGAGATGGCTGGTCCTGGAGAAGATCGAGGGCGGCGACGAGAAGATGTCCTGGAACGGCTCGCCTGATTCCAGCGCGTCGAGCACCTTCTGACCCGTGAGATCCTTGCCGGCCTTGTTCACATAATGCGCAAACGTCGCCACGGCGTTGTAGCCGATGATGGCCTGGGTGTTGGCGTCGGCGCCAAACGATTTCTTGTAGGTGACCAGCCAATCCTTCACTTTTCCCTTTGCGGTGTCCTCGTAGGGAATCTCGAACGCCGCGGCGGCATACAGGCCTTCCACCGCTTCCTTGCCGAGTGCCGGCACTTCAAGCACGTTGGTCGGCGTCGCACCCAGGAAAGTCACGTCCCAGCCCAGCTTCTTGGCTTCACCCATCGCGCCGATGGTTTCGCGGATCACCGTGCCGAGCACGACGATATCGCAGCCATCGGATTTCATCTTGGCGACTTGCGCCGAGAAATCGGAAGCGCCGCGCTTGTAACTGGTCACCGACGCCGGTTGCACCTTCATCGCCTCGAGCTGCGAGGTGAAGCCGTCGAGCACGCTCTTGCCGTACTCGTCGTCCTGATGCATCAGGCAGGGTTTCTTGAAGTTCCTGGCCTCCATCATGTATTTCAGCGCGGCGCGGGTGCTTTCGACGTAAGGCAGCAGGTTGTTGAACTTCAACCGCTCCTGGGGTTTCGAGGGATCGAACTTGAAGGTAAATTCGGCCGCGGTAAGCGGGAACAGCTGCAACACGCCGGCATCGAACAGGATGTCCTGCGCGGCGAGCACGGGAGCCGAACCCATCGGACCGATCATGGCGAAAATCTTGTCGCGCTCGATCATCTTTTGCGACGCCAGCACCGCCTTCTTCGGATCGTAGCCGTTGTCCTCCAGGATCATCTTCAGCTTGCGGCCGTTGATGCCGCCCGCGGCATTGATTTCCTCGACGGCCATTTTCATGCCGTTCGATACCGGCACGCCCCACACCTTGATCGGGCCGGACAAATCCTGATGGGTGCCGATCACGATCTCGGTGGCCGAGATGCCTTCATTGGTGACCTTGGTCTGTGCCGCGGCCGGCAGATGGGTCAGCGCAAGGGCGCCCGCCGCCAAGCCTAATGCCTTCAGCGATTTCGACATGTCGATTTCCTCTCCGTTGGCCCGCATGAAGCGAAGGGAAGGGCCTTCATTCCTTCGCCATTTTCGATTGCTTTGGCGCACGCGTCATTGCGACGCTATGCCACGGCCTTGTCCCGATACATGGCGTCGATCTCGCCGGCATAGCGCTGGTTGACGAAATTCCGCTTCAGCTTCATGGTCGGCGTCAGTTCTTCATCCTCGGGCGTCAGTTGACGCTCGATCAGGAAGAATTTCTTGATGGTCTCGACCCGCGCGAAATTGGCGTTGACCGCCTCGATCTCGCGCCGGATCAGGTCCTGGATCTCCGCCGCACGGCACAGGCTCGCGTAATTGGTGAAGGGGATGTCGTGATCCTGGGCGAACTTCTCGACATTTTCCTGGTCGATCATGACAAGACAGGTGAGGTAAGGCCGCTTGTCGCCGATCACGACGGTGTCGGAAATGTAGGGCGAGAATTTGAGCTGGTTCTCGATCTCCGACGGCGTGATGTTCTTGCCGCCGGAGGTGATGATGATGTCCTTCATCCGGTCGGTGATCCTGACAAAGCCCTCGTTGTCGATGGAGCCGACATCGCCGGTGTGCAGCCAGCCTTTTGCGTCGATGGTTTCGGCGGTCTTTTCGGGCTGGTTGAGATACCCCATGAACAGGAAATCGCCCCTGATGAGGATTTCGCCCCGGGGGCAGATCATCACCTCACCCCAGGGCGCGGCCTTGCCGACCGAGCCGAGCTTGACGCGATCGGCGGGCATGACGGTGGCAACGCCGCAATTTTCGGTCTGGCCGTAGACCTCGCGCATGTCGAGTCCGAGCGCGAGATACCAGCGGATCAGGTCCGGCGCGATCGGCGCCGCCCCGGTGAATGCGATGCGGCAGCGATCCAGCCCCAGCATCCGCCTGATGTTACGGAACACCAGCCAATACGCCGCCTGGTTGGCAAGACGCAGCGACAGCGAAGGCGCCTCGCCTTCGAGCTTGCAGTCGGTCAGGCGGTAGCCGGCATCTAGCGCGTGACGATACATCCAGTTCTGGAACGGCGTGGCGTCCTTCAACGCGATGGTAACGCCGGAATAGAATTTCTCCCAGATCCGGGGTACTGCCAGGAAAGCGGTCGGCTGCACCTCGCGGAGGTTGTCAGGCACCGTTTCCGGGCTTTCGGCAAAGTTCATCACCGAGCCGAGCGCAAGCGAGACGTAGTACCCGCCGATCCGCTCGGCCACATGACACAGCGGCAGGAACACCAGACGCTCTTCGTCGTCGGTGGAGGGAAAGAGATCGTTGGCATGGCGCATCTGGTGGGTAACGCCGCGGTTGGAATGCATGGCGCCCTTGGGCGGTCCGGTGGTTCCCGAGGTGTAGACCAGGATGGCGAGGTCGGAGGCTGTGCGGCTTGCGGTCATTTCGTGCCACAGCGCCTCGCGATCGTTGATATGATTGCGCCCCATCGCCATGAATTCGGCCAGCGACGTCACCATGGGATCGCGGAAGGCGCTCAAGCCCTCCATGTCGAACACCACGATCCTCTCCAGCGTCGGGCAGCGCGCCCGGCATGTCAGGATCTTGTCGAGCTGCTCCTCGTCCTCGGCGAAGAGCACTTTTGTCCGGGAATCGTTGACCAGATATTCGACCTGTGCCGCCGCATCGGTCGGATAGATGCCGGACGAAACGCCACCGGCGCACAGGATGCCCATGTCGGCAAAGACCCATTCGGGAACGGCGTTGGCGACGATCGAGGCGACGTCACCCGGGCGGAAGCCGACCGCGTGTAGAGCACAGGCGATATCCTTTGAGATTTGCAGCCACTGCCGCCAACTGGTCGGCTGCCAGACCCCGAACTTCTTGGCGCGGATCGCCGCACGGTCGCCGCGCGTCGCCACGGCAAGCAGAAAACTGTTCGCGATCGTGTCCGCCACAGTGAGCACTGCGGGTCCAGCCATTTCCCGTTCCCTCTCTCCCGTCCACCGTGCGAATGCCGGATCATTCGATGCCCGGTCTTTCCGCCCTATTCTAGCGCCGAATCCTTCTAACGCCACGTCTTCTTCTTTTTCCAGCGCCGTTCGCCCCGCGCGCCGGCTTCCTTTGCGCCCAAATAGAACTCCTGGATATCCTTGGAGTGCATCAGCCGTTCGCACGTGTCGTTCATGACGACGCGGCCGATTTCCAGCACATAGCCGTAATGCGCTGTCTCCAATGCTATTTTGGCGTTTTGCTCGACCAGCAGGATCGACATGCCCTGCTCCTCGTTGACGCGGCGGATGATGGTGAAAATCTCCTTCACCAGGATCGGCGACAGCCCGAGCGACGGCTCGTCGAGCAGCAGCAGCGCGGGGCGATTCATCAGCGCCCGCCCGATCGCGAGCATCTGCTGCTCGCCGCCCGACAACTGTCCGGCGGGCTGGTTCAGACGTTCCCTAAGCCGTGGAAAATAGCCGTACACCCGCTCCAGGTCGGCCGCGACGGCGTCGCGGTCGCGGCGCGGATAGGCGCCCATCATCAGATTCTCGCGCACGCTGAGGAAGGGAAATACCTCGCGTCCCTCCGGCACGTGGCTGAGACCGAGCCGCACGATCTTGTCCGCTTCCATGCGCTGGATCGGCTTGCCCAAAAATTCGATCGAGCCTTTCTGCGGATCGAGAATGCCCGAAATGGTTTTCAGCACCGTGGTCTTGCCGGCACCGTTGGCTCCCAGCAGGGTGACGATCTTGCCGCGCGGGACTTCGAGGCTGATGCCGCGGATCGCCATGATCGGCCCGTAATAGCTCTCTATGTTGCTTAGCTTCAGGATGACGTCAGGCATGATCATGACCTCACCTCACGCGCCCAAATACGCCGCGACGACATCGGGATGGACCTGCACCTCGGACGGCGAACCCATCGCCAGCACGCGGCCGTAGTTCAGCGCGATGACGCGGTCGGACACCCGGTTCACCAGGGTCATGTCATGCTCGACCATCAGCACGGTGACGCCGAGCTCGGTCTTCATGTCGCGGATCCAGAACGACATGTCGTCGGTTTCCTCGACATTCAGCCCGGAAGACGGCTCGTCGAGCAAAATGAGTTTTGGTTCGGTACATAGCGCGCGGGCAAGCTCGATCACCTTGCGCACCCCATAGGGCAGCCCCGAGATCAGCTTGTCGCGATAGGCGGCGAGATCGAGGAACTCGATCACCTGCTCGACGCGGCGGCGATGCGCCTTCTCGGCCTCGCGCACGCTTGGAAGGAACAGCAGTTCCTGCCAAAGCTGGGTGGCGGAATGACGGTGACGGCCGACCAGCAGGTTGGAGAGTACGGTGGCATTCTCGAACAATTCGATATTCTGGAAGGTGCGCGCGATGCCGAGCTTGGCGATGCCGAACGCCGGCTCCTGGGTGATGTCCCGGTCCTCAAAATAAATCCTTCCCGACGTCGGGCTGTAGATGCGCGAGATCAGGTTGAAGATCGAACTCTTGCCGGCGCCGTTGGGGCCGATAATGGAGAGGATCTCGCCCTTCTCCACCGCGAAGCTGACGGCATCCACCGCTTTGAGGCCGCCGAAATGCAGCGAGATGTTTTCGGCGCGGAAATAGCTCATCGATTCCGCTCCGACTTCACATAGATCTTCTGCCGCTTGAAGGTGGCGCGCTTGTAGAGCGGGAACAGTTGAAAAAACAATTTGATCTTGAGCCAGCGTCCATAAAGGCCGAGCGGCTCGAACAGCACGAACAGGATGATGATGATGCCGTAGATCGCGCCTTTCAGGCCGTTGGCGGAGGCAAACGCCGCAACGCCCTTCTGGATGTGCGCCGCGCGTTCGGCGCCCGCGCCAAGCGTCGCGGCGAGGCCCGCGATGACGCCGGGGATATCGTCCTTGAGGAACGTCAGGAATGGGTCGACCATGACCACGAAGATCGCTCCCAGCACCGCGCCGTGCAGGCTGAATGCGCCGCCGATGATGATCACGATGATGAACTCGATCGAGAGCTGCAGCGTGAACATTTCCGGGCTGATGAAAGACAGCTTGTGGGCGAACAGGCAGCCGGCAAAGCCGGCGATGGCGGCACTGATCGCGAACGACTTGACCTTGTACAGCGAAACGTTGACGCCCATGCTGCGCGCCGCGGTCTCGCTGTCGCGGATCGCGACAAAGGCGCGTCCGGTCGGCGAGCGCAGCAGGTTGAGGGAGCCTACGATGGTCAGGACCAGCACGCCGAGACAGAGAAAGTAGAACGCCGGGCTGTCGCGCGGCACCGCGGTGCCGAACATCTGGATCGCCTTGACGCGCATACCCTCATTGCCATGGGTCACGCTCTCCCATCGCGCCAGGATTTCCTCGACGATGAAGGCAAAGGAAATCGTCGCGATGACGAGATAGATGCCCTGCAGCCGCAACGCGGGAAACCCGACCAACGCGCCGATCAGGCCGGTCAACAGCCCGGCCGCGAGAAAATACCCCGGAAACGGCACCCCGAACTGCTGCAGGTAGGCCGTAGTATATGCGCCGATCGCGAGAAAGGCGGCATGGCCCAAGGATGCCTGTCCCGTAAACCCGGTCAGGATCATCAGTCCGACGCCGACGGTGGCGTAGATGCAGACGAATACCAGTTGGCTCACGATATAGCTGGAGAGCACGAACGGCGCGATCGCCAGCAGCACCATCAGGGTGCCATAGGACCAGACATAGCCGCTGTGCGGAAACAGCTTGATGTCGTCTTCATAGTCGGTCTTGAACACGAACCTCATGCGCTCAGACCTTCTTGCGCAAATGCAGGCCGAACAGGCCTTCGGGCTTGAGCAGCAGCACCGCCAGCAGCACGATGTAGGGGGCCACGTCCTTCCAGCCCTGCGGCAAATAGAAGCCGGCCATGCTTTCGATCACGCCGATCAGCACGCCGCCGACCACGGCGCCGGGAATCGAGCCGAAACCGCCGAGCACGGCGGCCGGAAACGCCTTCAATCCCAGCACCAGGCCGACATTGGAATGAATGAAGGTGATCGGCGCCAGCAGCACGCCGGCGCAGGTCGCAACCGCGGCCGATATCGCCCAAACGATGGACACGACGCGCTTGACCGGAATGCCCATGTAATAGGCCGCCAGCATGTTTTCAGAACTGGCTCGCATTGCCGTGCCCAAAGTGGTCTTGTTGAAGAACACATAGAGCAGCGCGCACAGCAGGACGGTCGCGCCGATCACGGAGAGCTTGTCATAGGCGAGCACCAGAGAGCCGATCCGCAGCACACCCTGGCTGAACGGCGTCTCGATCTTGAAGTCGTCGGTGCCCCAGACCATGCCGACGATGGAGCGCAGGAAATAGCCGAGCCCGATGGTCGCCATGATGATAGAGAACTGCGGATAGCCGAGAATGGGCCGCACCACCAGCCGCTCGGCCAGCATGCCGAAAGCCGCCATCGCGATCACGGCGCCGGCGAAACCGATCCAGTAATTCAAGCCCAGAATACCGATAAAGGTGAAGGCGAAGAATCCGCCCAGCATCATCAGGTCGCCCTGGGCGAAGTTCACGACCTCGGTCGCCTTGTAGACAAGGACGAAACCAAGCGCGATTAGGCCATAAACGCAGCCGAGCGCAATGCCGCTCACCAACTGCTGAACGAAGTCCAGCATTGCGTTCCCTCTCCCGATGCGCCGCAGTTCGAAACGACCGCCTTTGCCGCATTCTTGTGTGGTCGCGCGGGTGTATCGCGCTTCCGCCGCGTTGGGCGAAATCGTCGCATTGTCCGGCGCTTATTGAGCCCAAAGCGGCGGGGACTGTCAACCAAGGAGGTTGCGGGGGCAGGGCGGCGGCATCGAGCTTGGGGCGCGGGTCGAATGCAGCTTCCGGAAACCGTGACCTGGCAGTGGACGTTTCGGTTTGCCGCATCTATTTGGTTTATGCCGGCTTCGCCGGGTGAACCCTGGTCCACGCAGGTGTGTTGCGTCACATAGCGGAACGCAAGGAGACATCATGAGATTAGCGATTCTATTGCTCGCGGCATTCTATTCAGCAGCCGCGCTGGCTCAAACGCCGGCTCCCGGAGCCGCGGCTGCTCCAAGGGTCGCTGCAAAACCGAAGGCGGCGCCGGCCAAGCCGCAATCAATTGCCGCAAAGTTGCAGGCCTGCCTTGAAATCGACGACGCGACCAAGGAACGGTTGAATTGCTACGACGCAATTTTTTCGCCGAGGCCGAAACCGAAGGCGCCGGCTGCGAAAGGCGTGACCGACTGCCGCTTCATCAAGGAAGAAGATGAAAGACTGACCTGCTTCAACGGCTTCGCCGAGAAGATACCCAAGCTGCCGTCGTAACGGCTCGAGCCCGATGTTACCTCGAACCGCCATGACGTGCAGCTCGCGCCTCCTTGCTCGCCGGGCCAGGTGAAGAGTATGCGACAGCGTCAGGACGCCGCGCTTCGAAGTCTGAGATGGATGCTCGCCGCCAGCGTCGCGCTTCCACTGCTGCTGTTCTGCTATGCGGCATGGGTGAACTACCGTGCCGCGTTCGAGCTTGCCGACGAGCGCATCGAGCGCGGGGTCGACATCGCCTCGGAACAGGCCTTGCGGGTGTTCCAGTCGATCAGCGTCACCTTCGACAGCGTCGAGCAGATTACACGCGGGCGCACGAGCCGCACCATCAAGCTGAACGAAGCCGAGCTGAGCGAGCGGCTCAGGCAGTTCGTGGCCGCCTTGCCCGACATCGGATCGATCTGGATCCTGGATGACAAGTCGGACTCGCTGGTATCGTCGCTGTTTTTTCCGATCCCGCCCGCCTTTAACGCCCCCGACCGCGCCCATTTGAAAGCGCAGCTCGCTCGCGACCCAAACATCCATATCGGCGAAATCGTGCGCATAGAGATCACCGGAAAACTGATCTTTCCGGTCAGCAAATGGCGTACCGACAGTTCAGGAACCTTCGCCGGCATCACCGAAATTTCGGCGTCGCCCCAGGCATTCGAGCGCTTTTACGAAGCGATCGCCGCACGCAGCAGCGCCAGCTTCGCGTTGATTCGAGACGATGGGGCGATACTCGCGCGATATCCGTTGCCGGCGGCGACGGGCATCAGGCTCGACGCCTCGAGCGGTTTCGGACAATTGATTGCGCAAAGTCCGGCTGGCGGCCGTTACACCACGATGTCCGGCGTCGACCGGATCGAACGGCGCTTTGCGGTACGCAAACTTGCAGGGTTTCCGCTCTATGTCAGCTCGAGTCTTGAAACCCGGGATATCATCGGCGGCTGGCTGCGCTATATGGCCGGCCATCTGGTGTTCGGCGTTCCCGCCACCTTGTTGCTGGCGGTCCTGATCCTGCTGGCGATGCGCAGGACATCCGCGCTCTATGCGGAGGCCGAGCGAAGGGAAATGCTGGAGGCAAGTCTGCGGCAATCGCAGAAGATGGAGGCGGTCGGACAACTTACCGGCGGCGTCGCCCACGATTTCAACAACCTGCTGACCATCATCCTGGGCAACCTGCAGATGGCGCTTCGCCAGTTGCCTGAGGGCAGGCCAAGAGCGCTGGCGTCGAATGCGTATCAGGCCGCCGACCGCGCCGCGGAGCTGACCAAGCGGCTGCTGGCGTTTTCGCGCAGCCAGCCGCTCGATCCACGTCCGCTCGACGCCGACCGTCTCGTAGCGGGCATGTCGGGACTATTGGAGCGGACGCTCGGTGAAACCGTTGCCGTGGAAACCGTGCGCAGCGCCGGCCTGTGGCAGACCGAAGCCGATGCTTCGCAACTCGAGGCCGCGATCCTCAATCTCGCGATCAACGCCCGCGACGCGATGGCGGACGGCGGCAAGGTCACCATCGAAACCGGCAATGCCTTTCTCGACGAGGTCTATTGCCAGTCGGTCGAAGACGTGAAGCCCGGTCAATATGTGATGATCTCCGTCAGCGACAACGGCACGGGAATGCCTCCGGATGTGATCGCCAAGGCGTTCGATCCGTTCTTCACCACCAAGGCCGCGGGTGCCGGGACCGGTCTTGGTCTCAGCCAGGTCTACGGCTTCATCAAGCAGAGCGGCGGCCATGTGCGCATCTACAGCGAACTCGGCGAAGGCACCACGGTAAAACTTTATCTGCCGCGCAGCTTTGCCCGCAACAAGCCGCAGCAGACCGGCAAAGCCGTGGAAGACAGCCCTTCCGGGAAGCACGAAGCCGTGCTGGTCGTGGAGGACGATCCCGGCGTCCGGGCCTATGTGGTCGAAACCCTTTCCACGCTCAATTACGAGGTTCGCGAAGCCGCGAATGCGGAAGCAGCGCTCGGCATTCTGGACGAACCCGCCTCGGTCGATCTGCTGCTTACGGACGTGGTGATGCCCGGCATGAACGGGCGCAACCTTGCCGAGGCGGCGCAGCAGCGCCGCCCCGGACTGAAGGTGCTCTATATGACCGGCTATTCGCGCAACGCCATCGTGCATCAAGGCCGACTCGACCCCGGCGTCTCGCTGCTGCAAAAACCGTTCTCGCAAACCATGCTGGCGATGCGGGTGCGGACGACGCTGGAGCAGGCGTAGCTGCCGACCCCGGGGCCTAACGGCACCGCGGCAGCCAAACAAGAGTGTCAAATGATCTTTCGATATTTGCCGGTTCTCCTGGCGCACTTGGCGGGCGCTGTCTGGGTCGAGGCGGAAACCGTCCAGGTCGAACAGCGCGGAGCTGTGGACTTGAAGCCGTTCGTCTGCCAGGACATTACCCGAAGCAGCCTTATCAGCCGGGTCTGCTATGATGCGGCGAACCGGACGATGATCGTCCAGTCGAACGCTGCCGCATCGCAGTATTGCGGCGTGGCGGCGGCGACACTGGATACGTTTCTGAACGCGCCTTCGATGGGGCACTATTACAACGCGAAACTCAGGGGTCCGGCTTGGCAAGGACGGTACGATTGCCGCGCGGATCGTGCTTCGGAATAGCCGTCCGCATCAGGAGTTTTGATGGGCAAATTCTTCCTCGCCATTATTGCGATAAGCGTCATGCTGGTATTAGGCACGGCCGTGCTTGTTACCCACTTCTGAAGCGTGACGATGTTGAATGCGTAGTGCGAGGAACGAGCGACGAAGCAATCCAGGCTCCCTTGCGGCTTTGGATTGCTTCACCCAACAACGACTGAACAAAAACGCGGTACGCTTTCAGAATTACGCGCCGCGGGTGCAGGCCGTTCGGCCCGCCGGCCGAAGCGGATTTGACGACCGCGGGAGATGATTCGGGCCGGATAGCGGAGGTTTCGTCGCGACCGTGAATTCGGTCAGGGCAGCGCCCGACGACCAGTTGAGATAGAGAAGCGCCGCGCCGATAAGTGCATCCAGTCGCCGATTCAAGTTGCGGCGCACACCCGCCGTTTAGGTTAAAAAAATGTTCCCGCAAATTGGTTCCGCCGGCCCGGCCAGAATTAGTGGCGTTAACCGATGAAACTTATGAATGGTTCGCGCCTTGATTCTGCGGAGAAGCCACGTGAACCGCATTGGGAAACCGTTTGTTGTCGCGCTTGCTGCCATCTATTTCCTGGCGGATGCGATGTTTGCGGCTATCGCCCATCCGCTGGCGCGATGGATCAGCGAACATTGGGCGTTCGACCGTCTGCGATCATGGATACAGTCGTTGCGGCCTTATCCCTCGCTGGCATTGTTTACAGTGCCCCTCATCATTCTGGAGCCGGTCAAACCGGTCGCGGCCTATCTCGCTGCAACCGGTCAAGTCAGGTCGGGTCTGATCGTTCTGGTCGTCGGCGAAGTCCTCAAGCTCGTTCTTGTGGAGCGGCTGTTCAGCCTTACCCGCGACAAGCTGCTGTCAATTCCGGCCTTTGCGTGGGCGTATGGAAAATACCGGCTGGTGATGGACTGGCTTGTATCCACGGAAGCCTGGCAGATGGTGCAGCGCTGGAGCCGTATCGCCCGGTTTGCCATCCGCCACGCGCTTGGGCAGATGAAAGCCTCCTCCGGCCTGCCGCTGGCGCGATGACGTGGCGTTGCGGATCGGCACCGCCGGATGGAGCGTTCCTTCGCGGTATCTGGACCAGGTACCGGCCGGCGGCAGCCATCTCGAACGTTACAGCCGGCATCTGGACGCCGTCGAGATCAACTCCTCGTTTTACCGGCCCCACCGACGCGCGACCTATCAGCGATGGGCGCAATCGGTATCCGACGACTTTCGTTTTGCGGTGAAGGTACCGAAATCCATCACCCATGAAGCGGGACTGACTGATTGCGGCACCTTGCTCGATCGCTTCGTCGACGAAGTGACAGGCCTCGGCCGCAAGCTTGGCGTGCTGCTGGTGCAACTGCCGCCGAAATCGGCGCTCGACAAGCCGACCGCGAACGGCTTCCTCCGCGACCTGCGCGCGCGAATCGATATCGATATTGCGCTGGAGCCGCGGCATCCGAGCTGGTTCGCGCCGGGCGTCGATGCCTGGCTTAGTGAACAGGGCATCGCGCGCGTCGCCGCCGATCCGGCCCGGGTCGATGGTGCGGGCAGGCCGGGCGGCTCGACCAAGCTCGTTTATTACCGCTGGCATGGCTCGCCGCGGATCTACTACTCCGATTACGGCGCCGCCGCGCTGGCGGCGCTGAAGCAACGCCTCCAGAACGACGGCGCGCGCGACGTTCCGGCCTGGTGCATCTTCGACAACACGGCCGCGGGCGCGGCGCTCGGAAATGCGCTCGACCTGGCGCGGCAACTTCAGCATCATCGTGACGCCGGAACAACGGAAAGTGAAACCAAATGAGCGAGCGACTTGAGACGCTGAAAAAAGCGCGCGAGCGAATGACCGACGATCGGGACGCCTTCGCAAAAGTACTTGCGGCACCCTTCGACCGCGACAAGGCCGAGCGGGCGCGGATCAAGTTCATCGAAAGCCAGGCGCTGATCGACGCCATCGATCGCGCGATCGACGGCGAGGCGATCAGGCCTGCTGAAGCAGCTTAGCGACGGATCGCTTGGTTCGACCGTTGCCGCGGCATGGTAGCGCCCGCAAAGCGAAGACGGGATTCGCCCCCGCGCCTCTGCAGCAAGTTCACTCCACCTTGATGCCGGCGCCTTCGACGACCTTCTTCCATTTCTCGGTTTCAGCCACGATCATTGCACCGAAGGCTTCCGGCGTGCTGATCAGCGGTTCGCCGCCAAGTTCGACCAATCGCTTTTTCATCTCGGGCTCGGCCAGTACGGTGTTGATCTCCTGATTGAGCTTGGTGATGATTTCGGCCGGTGTCTTTTTTGGCGCGCCCATGCCGAACAGCGCACTGGCCTCATAGCCCGGCACGGTTTCCGCAACGGTCGGGGTGTCCGGCAATTGCGACGACCGCTCTGCAGTTGTCACCGCCATGGCGCGCAGGCTGCCGGCGCGGATGTGCTGAATGATCGATGGCATGTTGTCGAAGATCACCTGCACCTGGCCGCCGAGCATGTCGGTGATGGCCGGCGCAGCGCCTCGATAGGGTACGTGCTGCATCTTCACGCCGGTCATCGCCATGAACATTTCGCCGGACAGATGCACCGAGGTACCGTTGCCCGACGAAGCCATGTTGACCTTGCCGGGATTGGCCTTGGCGTACGCAATGAACTCCGCAACGGTCTTCGCCTGGACGTCCTTGTTGACCGTCATCACGTTCGGCACACGATTGAACGACGCGATGGGCGCGATGTCGCGCGGAAAATTGAATTTCAGATTGGTATACAGCGAGGTGTTGATGTAGTTCGCCGGATTGATCAGCAGCACCGTGTAGCCATCGGGCTCGGCGTTGACGACCGATTCGGTCGCGATATTGTTGCCGGCGCCGGGCTTGTTCTCGATCACGAATTGCTGGCCGAGCTTCTCCGACAACCGCTGGCCGATCAGCCGCGCCAGAATATCGGTGGCGCCGCCGGGGGGATAGCCGACCACGAAGCGCACCGGCCGGGTCGGATAATCCAGGGCCGACGCGCCGTTGATCGAGGCAACAGCCGAAATAACGATCGCGATCACGGAAATCGCGGCGCGGCTTACAGTCATGAAGTTTCTCCCCGGCGGTTCCGTCATTCGCGCGGTGCCGCATCTGTAGCATTGACTTTCGCGCGCGTTGTAACAAACAAATCCGGACCCGGCCAGTGCGGCACACCCGCGCGCGCCGAGCTGCGACGAAAGGATAATCCATGACCGTTGAGGTCCATGCCCTCGACCATCTCGTCATCAATGTCGCCGACGTGGCCCGTTCCGCGGAGTGGTATCGCCAGGTGCTGGGCATGCAGGTCAAGGTGTTCGACCCCGGGGAAGGCAAGGCGCCACGCACCTCGCTGGTCTTCGGCAACCAGAAGATCAATGTGCGCCCGCGCGACGCCGACAAGGTGGACTGGTTCACCGCGGACCACGAAACGGCGGGCAGCGAAGATCTGTGCTTTCTCACCTCCGCTTCGCCTGCGGACGTGGTCGCGCATCTTGCCGCCTGCGGCGTCGCGATCGAGGAAGGCCCGGTGGCCAGGCAAGGCGCGCGAGGCACATTACGCTCGGTTTATTGCAGGGATCCCGACGGCAGCCTGATCGAGATTTCGTCGTATGAGGGAGACATGTCTTGAAGTGTCCGGGCTCACGGCAAAAAACGTCATGGCCCGGCTTGTCCCTACTGGATGCACACATCTCGGCCGTCATTGCCGGGCTTGATCCTACTGGATTCACATATCTCGTCATACGCGGGCTTGACCCGCGTATGACGAGATATGTGAATCCAGTAGGGCTTGTCCCGGGCATCCACGTCTTAACAGCATTGCAATAAGAAAGACGTGGATGGCCGGGACAAGCCCGGCCATGACAAACGAAAAGACTGCGCGGGAGGACCTGATGCCAAACTCACAACCGCCGGGCCTGGTCGGCCCCTTCGCGGGTCTCGACGTACCCTGGTTGCTGCGGATGCGGGCCGAAACCCGGTCCGATCATCCGTTCCTGATCTGGGCGCCGTTCGACGCCCCGGCACGTAAGTGGAGCTACGGCGAATTCCACGACCGCGTCGGCGCGCTCGCCGCGGGCCTTGTGGCGCGCGGCATCAAACCCGGCGACTCCGTGCTGATCCATCTCGATAATTGCATCGAGGCAATGCTGGCCTGGTTCGCCAGCGTCGAGCTCGGCGCCATCGCCGTCACCACCAACACCCGGTCCGCGGCCGCCGAGATGGACTATTTTGCGGGTCATTGCGGCGCGGTTGCCGCCATCACCCAGCCGGCCTATGCCGAGATGGTGGCCGCGCATTGCCGCGGCTTGCGCTGGATCGCGGTGATTTCACACAATGCGGGCGACGTGCCCACCCATCGCCCGCAACAGACGGACGCATTCGAATCCCTGTTCGCCGACAGCGCCGGCCGGCCGCGCCGCGGCGCCGACCCCCTTGCACCCTGCAGCGTGCAATACACCTCCGGCACCACGTCGCGGCCGAAGGCGGTCTTGTGGACCCACGCCAACGCGCTGTGGGGCGCCAAGGTCAACGCGGCGCATCAGGACCTGCACGCCGGCGACGTGCATCAGGCCTATCTGCCGCTATTCCACACCAACGCGCTGGCCTATTCGATGCTGGCAAGCCTGTGGGTCGGCGCCTCCTGCGTGATCCAGCCGCGGTTTTCCGCAAGCCGGTTCTGGAACGTGGCTGCGGAGCATCGCAGCACCTGGACCTCGACAATCCCGTTTTGCATGAAAGCGCTGCTGGATCGCGAAATTCCGAAGCGGCACAGTTTCCGCCTCTGGGGCACGGCGATCTGCGAGCCGCCGGCCTTTTCCGTATTCGGCGTCAAGATCATCGGCTGGTGGGGCATGACCGAAACCATCACCCACGGCATTGTCGGCGAAGTCGACCAGCCCAACATTCCGATGTCGATCGGCCGTGCTGCAGCGGAGTACGCGATCCGCATCACCGGCGATGACGGGTCGCCGACTGAAGTGGGGGGTACCGGCAATCTCTCGGTCAAAGGCATTCCCGGGCTGTCGCTATTCAAGGAATACCTGCACAATGAAAACGCCACGCGGGAAAGTTTCGACGAGCACGGCTTTTTCCTGACCGGCGATCGCGTCACCCTGCTGGAAAACGGCTTCATTAAATTCGGCGACCGCGCCAAGGACATGCTCAAGGTCGGGGGGGAGAACGTCGCGGCGTCCGAGATCGAGCAGGTGATCGCGCTGGTCCCCGGGGTGCGCGAGGCCGCGGTGGTGGCGAAAAAACATCCGATGCTGGACGAGGTGCCGGTAGTGTTCATCATCCCGCATGCCGGCGCCGGCGGCGCACCGCCCGATCTGCACGACAGCGTGATGGCCGCATGCCGTAAAGGGCTAGCGGACTTCAAGGTGCCGCGCGAAATCCGTTTCGTCGACGAGATGCCGCGCTCGACGCTGGAGAAAGTGGCGAAAGCGGAGTTGCGGAAGCTCCTCGGGTAGTCGATAACGCCGCGACGCGAAGACAGCCGGTGCTCGTCATCGCGGGCGAAACGCAGCGATCCGAAGCAATGAGTAAAAGACCGGATTGCTTCGCCGCTGGCGCTCCTCGCAATGACGGCTGTGAGACAAACCAAATAACGGAGCGATGCCATGCTGGGCCAAGGTTTGCGATTCGCCGCCGCGGTGGTCCTTTGCGTCACATGGCCGATGTCCATCGCCTCGGCCCAAACCGCCGACACCATCCTGTTCAATGGCAAGATACTCACCGTCGACAAGGATTTTTCGGTAGGGCAGGCGCTGGCGATCGGGAACGGCCGGGTGCTGGCGTCGGGCACGTCGGCTGCGATGAAGAAGTTGGCCGGCGACAAGGCAAGGCTGATCGACCTTGGCGGCCGTACCGTCATTCCCGGTCTTACCGACGGACACATCCACGGCATCCGAGCCGCGCTGACCTTCGGCACCGAGGTGAACTGGATCGGCGTTGCCACGCTCCAGGAGGCGCTGGAGAAGATCCGCCGCGCGGCGCAGACCCAGAAGCCGGGCTCGTGGATCGTCGTTGCCGGCGGCTGGACCGAGGAACAATTCCAGGAGAAGCGCCGTCCCAATGTGGCCGAGGTGACGGCGGCCGCACCCGGCAATCCGGTCTACATCCAGCATCTCTACGATTGGCTGCTGCTTACCCCGAAGGCAATGACAGCGCTGAACATCCGCGATGATGCCGATGTCGCGCCCGGCGGCGAGCTCGAACGCGACGGTTCCAGCAATCCGACGGGCATCATCACCGGGAACGGCAACGCGCTCGGCAAAATCTTCGACAAGCTGCCCAAGCCGACCCTGGACGAGCAGGTCGACGGCTCGCGACAATTCTTTCGCGAGATGAATGGCCTCGGCATCACCGGCATCGTCGACGGCGGCGGGGTCAGCATGTACCCGGCGAACTATCAGGCCGTATTCAAGCTATGGCGCGACAAGCGGTTGACCGTGCGCGTGGCCTATCATCTGTGCGCACCAACACCCGGTTCCGAACTCAGGGATCTGCAGAACCTCACGCAATTGCTACCGCCGGGCTTCGGCGATCCGATGCTGCACTTCAACGGACCCGGCGAGATCCTGATCTGGGCCGACTGGACCGACGGCGACATCACGCCGGACGGAAAAGCAAAACTTTACGACCTGCTGCGCTGGGCCGCGGGCCGCGGTTATACCATCCAGCTGCACTGGAATCCGGAACGCACCGCTCACGATTTGCTCGATGTCATCGAGGCGGTGAACGACGAATATCCGGTCGGCAACTTGCGTTGGGCGGTCCTGCATCTCTACGGTGCGTCCGAAGACAGCCTGAAACGCATGAAAGCGCTTGGGCTGATCTGGGGGGTTCAGGACGGTCTCTATTTCGGCGGCGAGCGGCTGCAGCGCGAGGCCGGCGCCGAGGCGGCGCTTCGGCTGCCGCCGATCGCAACCGCGATGCGTCTCGGTCTCACGGTGGCCGGAGGTACCGATGCGCATCGGGTGTCGTCGTACAATCCCTTCGTCGCACTGCAATGGTATCTCGACGGCACCACCATCGGCGGGGTCCAGACCCGCGGCGACACCGAAGCTCCCAGCCGCCGCCAGGCGCTGGAGATGTACACCCGCAACTCGGCCTTCGCGGCCAACGACGACGACAAGCGCGGCACCCTGGAGCCGGGCAAGTTCGCCGATCTCGCGGTGCTGTCCGCCGACTATCTGACGGCGCCGGTGACGGAGATCGGGAAGATCCGGTCGGTGCTGACCATGGTCGGCGGCAACGTGGTATACGCGGCAGCGCCGTTCGCAAATCTTTCGTCGGGCCATTGACGCTTGTCTCGTGATGGCCGGGCTCGTCCCGGCCATCCACCTCCTGGTTCAGGCGCGCAGTGTAAGGACGTGGATGCCCGGGACAGCCCGGGCATGATGCCTCATGACAGGCGCATAAAAAATCCGCCGGAAGCAGTGCTCCCTGCGGATCGATTTCACGCGCGACACTTACCCCTCCGTCATGGCCGGGCTCGTCCCGGCCATCCACGTCTTGGGGGCGCGCTACAAACGAAATCATGCCCGGAACACGCCCGGGCACGATGCCGTGAAAGCGCGTGAACTTACGCCTTCGTCATGTTCGCCTTCACCGCCTCCGCCGTGATCGGCAGCGCGCGGACGCGGGCGCCGCAGGCGTTGAAGATGGCGTTGGCCAACGCCGGCGCGACCACGGTCACCGCCGGCTCGCCGACGCCGGTGGCTTTCTCGCCATTGGCGATGACGCTGATGGCCACTTCCGGCACCTGGCTCATCCGCAATGGCGTGTAGGTGTCGAAATTGGCCTGCTCGATGCCGCCGTCCTTGAGCGTCGCCTTCTCGTACATCGCCAGCGACAGCCCCCACAGCGCCGCGCCCTCGACCTGGGCTTTGATGTTGTCGGGATGCACCTGGGTGCCGACGTCGGTGGCCACGGTGAGTTTCTTCACCTTGACCTCGCCAGACGGCGCTACCGCGACATGGGCCACGCAGGCGGTCCAGCTTGCGGTCGCTCTCTCCTGCGAGGAAACGCAGGCAACTCCCATGCCTTCGCCCTTCGGCAGCGCCTTGGTGCCGTAGCCGGCCATCCCCATGGCGGCGAGCAAAGTGTTGCGCAGCCGTTGCGCGCCACCGTCATTCTTGCCCTTGCCGTCGAGCAAGGCGATGCGGTACTGCGCCGGATCCTTGCCGGCCGCAGTGGCAAGCTCGTCGATCATGCTTTCCACCGCCCAGAAGGTCCAGCCCGGAGCCACCGATCGCAACTGGCCGGATGGCGTGGCGTTGTGGGCCATCTCGTTGAGGATGGCGCGGACGTTGTGGTTGGGCACGGAATAGAAGAAATCCGCGCCGTTCACGGTGAACGCGTCGAGCGCGCCTTTCTTGTCAACCGACGGCGACAGGAAGTCCGGGATGCCCCAGCGCTTGGTCGGCCACGCTGAAACCACGTCGTGATTCATCGCGACCAGATTGCCGTCGCCGTCCAGACCCGCCTTGATCTTCTGGAACGTCAAGGGCCGCGAAAAATCCATGGTCATGTCGTCTTCGCGCGAATAGATCACCTTGACCGGCTTGCCGACGGCTTTCGCCGCCTGCACCGCAGGCACCATCATGTCGGCGTCGAGACGCCGGCCGAATCCGCCGCCCAGCCACATCTGGTGCATCACGACGAATTTGGGATCCACCCCGGCAGCCCCTGCCGCGATGGCGCCGGAGCGCGTCGCGAACTGGTTACCGGAATAGATGTGCCAGATATCGCCCTTCAGCTCGGCGGTGGCGTTCATCGGCTCCATCGGCGCATGGATGTTGATGTTGGTGGTATATTCCGCCTCCAGCACCTTTGCCGCGGTGCCAAGGGCCGCCGCGGTATCGCCGTCCTTGACAAAGAACAGGCCGGAATCGTCCAGCGCCTGCAGTCGTTTTGCTTCGTCGAGCAGCGACTGGCTTCCCAGTTTGGCGTTCGGCCCGTTGTCGTAAGTCACCTTCAGCGCATCTGCCGCCTTTCTGGCGTTGGCATAGGTGTTGGCGACCGCCACCACCCATCCGGTGGTGGTGCCGGTCTTGTCGTCGAGCGTGACCGCCTTGATGAACCCCGGCACTTTCTTGGCCGCACTGTCGTCGACCGACTTCACCGTGGCGCCGTAGCGCACCGGCGGCATCACAATCTTGCCGTACACCATGCCCGGCAGCATCACGTCGATCCCGTATTTGGCTGACCCGTTGGTCTTCGACGGGATGTCGAGCTGCGGCACCGACTGGCCGATCATGATGTATTGATCGGGAGACTTCAGCTTGATCGCCTTGAGTTCGTCGGGCGTGAAGGTCTTGGTCGCCTTGCCGCTCCTGACCACGTCCGCAAACGTCATCGACTTCTTCGATTTCGCGTGAGAGATCACGGAGTCCTTGACGGTAAGTTCGCTTGGCGGCACGCCCATCGCAGCGGCGGCGGCTTCGGTCAGCGCCATGCGCCCCGCGGCGCCCGCGCGGCTCATCGCATCGAAGTTCATCATGGTGCTCCAGCTTCCGCCGGTAATTTGCGCGCCGAGCACGGGATCGTTGAATTTCGGATCGTTGGAGGCAAGCTGAACCCGCATGTCCTTCCAATTCGAGCCGAGTTCTTCCGCAATGATCTGCGCCATGGTGGACGCGATGTGCTGGCCCATATCGGCCTTGCCGCAGGTGACCGTCACCAGACCATCCGGCGCGATCGAGTACCACACGCTCGGATCGAAACTGCCGGCCGCGGCCAAGGCCCGGTCGCCGCCAAGGAGTCCGGGAACCGCCGAATAGCCGAGCGCCAGGCCGGCAGCGGCGCCGCCTACAAGGAACGACCGGCGTGAGAGATCGGCGGGTTCGCCGGTGAGGAAATTCTGGTTTTTCACGTGCGTATTCATGTCGGCCTCCGGTCGCCGGCGTTGGAAGCGGTGCGCATGTCGGCGGCGGCGCGCATGATCGCCTTCTGAATGCGCGAATAGGTCATGCACCGGCAGAGATTGCCGTCCATGGCCGCAACCACTTCGTCCCTGGTCGGATTCGAGTTTTTGGAAAGCAGCGACGCCGCCTGCATGATCTGCCCCGACTGGCAGTAGCCGCATTGCGGAACCTGTTCGGCAATCCATGCCTTCTGCAGCGGATGATCGCCCTTGGCGCTGAGCCCTTCGATGGTGGTGATCTTCTTGCCGACGGCATCGCTGAGCGAGGTCTGGCAGGATCGCACCGCTTCGCCGTTGACATGAACCGTGCAGGCGCCGCACAGGCCAGCGCCGCATCCGAATTTCGTGCCGGTCATCTGCAATTGTTCGCGGATGATCCAGAGCAGCGGCGTATCGTTGGCTGCCTCGACGGACATGGTACGTCCGTTGATATTGAGATTGGGCATCGCTTCTTCCCCTGCCGGTGCATGATGCCGCTTACGGCGGCAACTCACTTGTGGGTCATGGCTGACACCCACCGGGTCGATGCCAGTTACGGCAAGAATGATCGCGTTCCAATCTGGAAGCAATTCAAATTAGAATTTGTCGCGGAGAATAAAATTCCGGAATTTGCGTTGTGCGCTGCGGCAAAGATATATTATGACGTTATCGGTTTTTGAAGCGGACGGCCGCCACCTCCGCCGCCTGTATTTCCCTTCCGGTAAAGGATCGCGCTACAATAACCCCGATACAAACCTTCAGGACATCGCGGTGCCAAAACTCAATCGGGACGGCGTCAACATCCATTACGACGTTTACGGCAGCGGGCCCCCGCTGCTGTTGACCCACGGCTATTCGTCGACATCAGCGATGTGGCAGGGCCAAGTCGAGGCGCTGTCGCAACGGCATACATTGATCCTGTGGGACATGCGCGGCCACGGCCAATCCGATTATCCGGACGACCCGTCGGCTTACAGCGAAGCGTCGACGGTCGGCGACATGGCGGCGTTGCTCGACATGGCCGGCGCCCCCAGCGCCATTGTCGGCGGGCTGTCGCTCGGCGGCTACATGTCGCTGGCGTTTGTTCGCGCGCATCCGCAGCGCGTCCGTGCCCTGTTGATTATCGATACCGGTCCCGGCTTCAAGAAAGACGACGCACGCGACGCCTGGAACAAGCGTGCATTTGAAACGGGCGAGCGTTTTGAACGCGAGGGGCTCGGCGTTCTCAAATCCCTAAGCCGCGAACGATCCGGCGTCGTCCATCGCGACGCCTCAGGCCTGGCGCGCGCGGCGCGCGGCATGCTGACCCAGCACGACGCCCGCGTGATCGAATCGCTGCCGCAGATAAAGGTACCAGCGCTAGTCGTGGTCGGCGCCGACGATGCGCCGTTCCTCGCCGCTTCCGACTATATGGCGGCGAAAATCCCCGGAGCACAAAAGGTGGTGATCCCGGCCGCCGGCCACGCCGTCAACATCGACCAGCCGCAGGCGTTCATCGACGCGGTGCTGCCATTCCTGGACAACCTGCCGCAACAAGCCGCCGCGAACAAAAGCGCGGCGTCATGAGAGGGCTTCACGTAGCGGCACTGTCGCTTGCCGCACTGCTCGGCGCGCAGCCGGCAACCGCGCAACACTTCGCGCCGGCCGCCCCTTCCGCTCCGCCTTTTGTCGCGACGCTGTCGAACAACACGCCGCTGGCGTTCGGCATGAACGAGGAAGACGCCGCCCGCGCGCTGGGCACGCCGCTGAACTACGTCCGTGGACGGCCCGGCGAGGAAATCTTCCTGGCCTTCCGCAACATCGGCGGCACCGGATTTTTCAACCGCAAGGACCGACTCTATCTGCAATTCCGCCGTGGCCGGCTCGCCGGATGGAAGGGCGATTGGGGCCGCAACTGGATGTGGCGGTAACCGTTCCTAACCCGGCTTCGTCCGGAGCAAGACAACCGCGAGAAGTGGATCGACATGGGACATGACATCACGCTGACGGCTTCCGATAATTTCAGGTTCGGCGGCTATCGCGCCGATCCGGCCGCTTCCGCTGAAGCCGCGGTGGTGGTGATCCAGGAGATTTTCGGCGTCAACCATCACATCCGTGCGGTCTGCGACCGCCTTGCGGCGCAGGGTTACGTCGCCGTCGCGCCCGCGATCTTCGACCGCGTCGAGCCTAATTTCCAATCCGGCTACACGCCGGAGGAAGTCGCAAACGCGCGCGGGTTCGTCGCCAATCCCGACTGGGCGGCGATGCTGCGCGACACTCAGGCTGCCATCGACGCGGTCAAGGATGTCGGCCGGGTCGGCATCGTCGGCTTCTGTCTTGGTGGCAGCGTGGCTTATGCCGCGGCGGCGAACCTGTCGGGGCTGACGGCCGCGATCGGCTTTTACGGCGGCGCCATCGCGCGTTTTGCCGACGACAAGCCGAAGGTGCCGACGCAACTGCATTTCGGCGAAAAGGATGCCGGCATTCCGCTCAGCGATGTCGAGATCATCCGGTCCAAGCGGCCCGATGTGGAAATTCACGTCTATCCCGGTGCGCAGCACGGATTCAACTGCGAAGAACGTGCGAGCTACGACAAGGCCAGCGCCGACCTCGCGCGCGAACGCGCCGGCGCGTTCCTTGCAAAGCATTTGAAGTAGATCGTCATGCGCGGGTTTGACCCGCGCACCCAGCAAAAACAAGAATCGTCGAAAAGATGGACCGCCGGATCAAGCCGGCACTGACGCCGCATCTGCGTCAGAACCAGCGCTCACCGACGAGCACGGTATCGCCGGGGCCGATCGGGGTGCCG